>JAHQVQ010000145.1 GCA_019634305.1 Flammeovirgaceae bacterium
ATTAAAAAGGTAAGTCATTAATTTGGTCGAATATTCAATTATTTAGGTAGGAAGAACAAAATTAAATCAAACTTCAATGTAAACTTAAATCTATTAAATCCACTAATCCTTCACTTAGTATTTTCATTTCCTTGGCTTGTAATGGATGATGCCCAAGCATGAGTGCCTGAACATAAATTACTTTAATAAAAAGGCCAGATTTTTCTTCATCCTCTACTGTAATTATTTTTTTTATGAGAGGACTATTAAAATTAAAGCAAAGGGAAGCATTAGCAGTTGTAAAACCATCATTTGCAATGCTGTTAATTATTCCTCCCCATAAACTGCTGGATACATCTTTTGACTTATTGGCAGATTTCAAAAAACCCATAAATTCATCCTTGCTATAAAGTGTAGGAATATTAGCGGGATCAAATTTTTTAATTATGGGAACACATTTAAATTCCAGAAGCGTTTCTTCGGCAATTTTTAAAAAAGAATCAACCTGATTAAGTTCATCATCATTGAGATTTTCAAATTGTTCTATGAATTGCTCAGTCGATACCTGGTTTACTTTTTTTTCTGGAAAAACCTTCTCAAGCTTTTCCAACAATTCCCTTTTGTAGGTATAACCAGAATTAATGATAGGAATTCCCTGGGCATAGGCGACACCAGCAATTTGCTTAAATTCGTCTACATCTGGAATATGTCTGATAATTCCTGTTTGTTTTTCAAATTCGGGAATCGTCAAATGACCACTGGCAGTCTCAAAAGGAATATAGTTGATGATAATTTTAAAAAATTCATCGTCATGTAAAGCGAGAGCATTCATCGAATGATAATGAATCACATATAATTTTTTCAGCTTTTCTGGATTTGTTTTTTCCAGGTGTAAAAAATATGCTTTGAATATTTCGCCAATTTCCTTTTTGGTCTGGAATAAATTCTCATCTTCATAAAACCCTTCTCTTGATGCTGTAGGTCGTAGATTATGGACATTGATAATACATTTCACAAAAAATGCCCAGTCAGGTAGAATATTATCCACCTTTTCCGAAACTAGCATATTTTTAAGAAAAACCTTATTAGTTTTTTTTGCTGATGGATTAGTTTCATATGGTAAAATATAAGCAACTCCTTCAGCTTCTCCTATTGATGTTTTAATTGGAATATAGTCAATAAAATCCAAATCAAAATGTTTCTTCCCAAACGCCAAAAACTCTTTTTTCTCTTCACTTTTAGAGTCAAAATATTTTTCCCAAGGGGCAATCCCCTCATTTATTATTTCCTTACCATATTGATTTAGCAGATATACAGGATAAGGTAACAAATCACCATAATACCGAACAATTTCCTGGATTTTAGACGGGACAAATAGTAGATTTTTTCCTGGTTTTGCCTTTAAATAAATTTTTGTACCTGGTTCAAATTCTCTCTCTAGAGACTTTATGGAATAGGATCCATCACTATTTCCAATCCACTCAATTGCTCTTCCCCCTTTAAAAGATTTTGTTATCATCACAATTTCCTGAGTTATCATAAAACAGGAAAGTAATCCAATACCAAATTGCCCAATAAAATCTTGCCTTTTAAGTGACAACACATCCTTTTTAGAACTAGAACCAATATTGGATAAAAATTCATGAACCTCCTTTTCTGTTAATCCTATCCCATTATCTTCTACTATTAGCTGGGCAGGAGTATCTCCATCTTTTTTAATGATTTCCAAAGAAACCTCTCCTTCTACAGCAGGATCAAGTCTTTTTCTGGCACTAATTGCATCTGTAGCATTCTGCAATAACTCCCTAATAAATACCCTTTCTTCGCTATATAAATGGTTGGAAAGAATATCAATTATTCCTTCCAGATTAACCTGAAAATTAAATTTATGCATAAATGTGTTTTTTTCTCTTATAGCCGATATTTGAGTTCTTAGAACAATTTTTAGTAGAAATTATAAAGAAAATTCCACAAAACCATAAAGGGTAGTATCAATTTAGTTTTATACCTCCCAATTTTAACCCTAAAATAATTTTATTTCTTTTTTGCTCCATGATTTTCCATATCGTTTTTAATTAATCTTCATATTTCATTCGAAGGCATTTCATCGTTATTGCTTAATATTTTAATTACATTTTTTGGTTTAAAATAAAGTTGTAATTAATTTGATGGATTATTTAGACAATCACTTTATATTTTTGCCAGTTTGGTAGTAAAATATTATTTTCACCTTTTTACTTTTATAATGTTCAATTTTAATTCAATTACATTTTTTATTTAAGTATGAACCTGGGGTATCAAAAACAATTTATTAAAGACATTGTTGCAAAAAACTATATTCTTGCTTCGGTACTTCATTTTTTTGGAATTGAGTTTTATAATTTTTTTAATGATCCTCTTGAAACTGTATGCCAAAAAAAAGGCATTGATGTAACTACAGTTATTAAAACCCTTGAATCCTGCCAGGCTAGCCAAGACCTTAAACTGTTCCCTAACCCAAATCATAAGTATGAAATTGAAGTGATAATTCAATACTTGAAAAAGGCTCACCAATCTTTTATTAGGCATAAATTGCCATATATGGCAGACATTATCCAAAATATAGAACCAGCTTATTTTGATAATCCTGATGAAGCCAAAGATTTAAAATTTGTTTTCCCCATTTTTGCAGAAGACTTTATCAAGCATATTTATGAAGAAGAAAAATATCACTTCGGATATATTGAAAGATTAAACAATTCCATTCAAAATGGATTTAACCCTTTAAACTTATTTGAAGATCTTAATAAATTTTCTATAGATAAAATCTTTTCTGACCATCAGCAGGAGGATGATGAAATGAAGGGAATTAGAGAATTAACAAAAGGCTATAGAATCACAAAAAATACCGGAATATTCACAAAAGTCGTCTACCTTGAATTAAAAGCTTTTGAAAATGATTTAAAAACTCACTCATTTATTGAAAATAAGATCCTATTCCCAAAAGCAAAAAAAATAGAAAAAAAAGCAATAAAACTGCTTAAAGAAAAGGCCTTGCTTAATTGAGCATTTCCAGCTCTATTGATTCCTGTCATTCATACAGGTCATATTTGTAACACTATATAGAATACAGCATTTATTTTAAATATTCAAATTTTTAAGCTATATTCTAGTTGTATATATAACTATCATCCCTTACTAGAGAAATAAATTTCACCTACTGTTGTGGTGAATTAACAATTAAACCTAAAAAAATGGATAAACTAAAAGCATTATCAACCCGGGAAAGAAAGGAAATTGACAAATGGTTTCATAAAATTGACACCCTGGTTAATAAAAAGAAAGCGGAAATTGATAAAAAGAATAATTTTCAAAAGGTTACTAAATAGTAACTTTTTTTATGCCCTAAATCATAAAACTTCTTCCTTCCAATGCTAAATCAGTAGTTTCAAAATGTTCTTTAGCTTCATTTAGCAACAAATCTAACTCTTTATACCTAGATGAAAAATGACCAATAATCAGTTTTTTAACCTCAGCATTAGAAGCGAATCTTCCAGCCTGAGCTGCTGTAGAATGAAAAGTAGCTTTGGCTCTGTCCTCATTATCCTCCATAAATGTAGCTTCATGATAAAGTAAATCAGCACCTTTAATAATTGGAATTATTTCCTTCTGAACTATGGTGTCTGTGCAATAAGCATAAACCTTTTTTTCCTGTTTAGAATAAGTGTATTCATTTGAAAGGAACTCTTTTCCTTCCCAATTCACATCATTTCCTAATTTTATTTCCCGAATTAATTCAAATGGAAGTCCTTTTGGAAATTTATCTGCCTTTACTTTTAAGGATTTTGATTGAGCAGTAAATAAAAAACCAAAACAAGTGATCCTATGACAAAGAAGAATAGCAGTTACCTTAAAGATATTATTTTCCAATAATACCTGAGTTTTTTCATTTTCCTGGATATTAATTTCATGGAAAATTAATTTATATCCCAGAACAGAGTTTGATACTCTTAAATTAGTTACAATTACTTCATCTAAACCTCTTGGGCCATAAATATGAAGATCATTTTTTCTGCCATTCAAGTTGAAAGTCGATAATAAACCAAATATTCCAAAGTAATGATCACCATGTAAATGGCTGATAAATATATGGTTTAGCTTCCTTACCTTTATCCTTTCCTCAATCATCCTAAATTGAGTTGCTTCTCCACAGTCAATCATCAAGTATTGATGCTCAATATTTATTATTTGGGAAGAAAGATGACGACCCCATGCAGGAGTTGCTGAACCAGACCCTAAAATTTTTACTTCAAAATGCACAGTTTAAAAAAATATTAAATGACCTAAAATAAGAATATCCATCAACTAAACAGCTGATGGATATTCTTTATTACAAAATATAAACGTATTGTAAATTATTCCTCTCCGTTGAAATCTTTTTCAATTTCGTTTAAAAAGATAGCATCTACAGCCTCCTCCTCAGTTGGTAATATATTTAATACATGATCCAGTTTGGAAATTTTCACCAATTTCATCACGTGATCAGTAATTCCTACCAACACCAAATATCCTCCTACCTCTTTAGAAAGTCTGTTAGCTACTAAAACTGCACTTAAACCTGAAGAATCAACGTATTTTACATTCGATAAATTCAAGATCAGGTTAATAGTCCCTGATTGGTAAAGGGTAATTATTTCTGATTTTAAACTTGGCGCTTTTAAAGTATCTAACTTTTCTTCATTTAATAAAAGCTTGGTGTATTTTTCAGATTTTTCTATTGAATATTTCATTAGACTTGTCTTTATAATATTTCCTCAAATATATCAATTTACATTGAAAAACTTTCTGATACTCTCTTCTATTGTTTGAATATCATTATTTTCTGCTTTAACGAAAGGCTTACCGATAATGTTTTGATACAATTCAATGTATCTATTAGAAACACTTTCTACAAATTCATTCGACATTTCAGGCACTTTCTGGCCATCCTTACCTTGAAAACCATTCTCAATAAGCCATTGCCTTACAAACTCTTTCGAAAGCTGTTTTTGTTTCTCTCCCCTATCTTGTCTTTCCTGATAACCTTCTGCATAAAAATACCGACTAGAATCCGGTGTATGAATTTCATCAAGCAAATAAATTTCGTCATTTAATTTTCCAAATTCGTATTTGGTATCCACCAAAAGGAGTTTGGATTTCGCTGCAATTTCAGTTCCTCTTTGAAATAATCTCCTGGTATAATCTTCCAATTTTATATAATCAGATTCAGAAACTATTCCTTTTGCCAAAATTTCCTCTCGGGAAATATCTTCATCATGGCCTTCGTGAGCTTTGGTGGTTGGAGTAATAATTGGGGTTGGCAATTTATCATTTTCTTTTAATCCCTCTGGTAATTCAACTCCACAAAGCATCCTTTTTCCAGCCTTATATTCTCTAGCAGCATGGCCGGCAAGATATCCTCTAATCACCATTTCCACCTTAAATGGCTCACACTTTTTCCCAATAGTCACATTTGGATGTGGCATTGATTCTACCCAATTTGGTACTATATCTTTAGTAACATCTAAAAATAGATTAGCAATCTGGTTTAAAACCTGTCCCTTATATGGAATAGCTCTGGGTAATACTACGTCAAAAGCAGAAATTCTATCTGAAGTCACCATTGCCAGTTTATCTCCAAATGAATAAACATCCCTTACTTTACCACAATAGTAACCAGTACTATTTTCGAATTGAAATTTTGTTTCTTTAATGGCCATTAATTCTGCATATTAAGTAGTTGATAATAATCATTCAGGTTTTGATTTGAAAATTCGTGCCTTGAAAAAGGACGACCCTGAATAAGTTTCCCAAAATTAACACAGCATTAATTACATATCAAAAAGGGAGTTAAATTCTTTCTCTTAATTATTCAATAATTTCCCATTGAAAGCATCACCAGTGTACAAGCGTTTATCGTTTCTATTTGATGTTGTTGTGCAAGTTTTTGTAAATCAGGATTTTCCGTTCCAGGATTAAAAATTATTCTGTTGGGTTTCGTATTGACTATGTATTCGTACCATTCCTCCTGATTTTTTGCATTTAGGTATAAAGTAATCGTATCAATATCCTTTTTGCATTCTTTCTCTGTAAGAATTGGTTCACCAGCTACCTGCCCTGCCCTCCTTCCAATTGGCACAATTGAATGCCCACTTTCTTTTAACATATATGCAGCTCTATAAGCATACCGCTTAGGATTTTGGCTGGCTCCAAGTATCAAAGTTTTTTTCATAAATATTAAATTAAGCACCTGTGCTCCAGACCGGGTACTATTATTTCCGAGAAATAGTAATCTCTCTATCAGTCTTTTATGGCAAAATACGGTTAATTTTGAATTACCACTTATTAAGATAGTCACTGGTTGAAACTATTTCTTCAAAAAAAAGATTCGAAAATAATACTTTTTCAAGAAAGTAAATTCCTAAATCATCAAAGAAATTTGTTTTAAAATTGTTATTCCTTTTATTCCAATTTAAATTCAGGAGAAATTTAAAAAAACAGATGTTTATTTTACCCTCATATTTATTCCATTGAAAATGAAAAGAAGAAACTTTTTCAGATATGCTTCCATAAGTACCTTGGGAATTAGTCTACCAGTCTTGGGTTTTACAAAACAATCAAACTCAAAAAATCAAAAAGAATTCTATGAATTAAGGGAATTCCAGGTGACCAGTAAGGAGAAAATTGTTGATTTAGATGGATACCTCAAAAATGCATTAATTCCAGCCTTAAATAAACATGGAGTTAAATATATAGGGGCATTTCATCCTACAGAAAATACTGAAAACCAAAGTGTTTACCTTCTTATTCCTTATCAAAGTTTGAAGGATGCGGTAGGAATAATGAAAAAAGTAGCACAGGATGCCGATTTTCAAAAAAACAGCAAAAACTATGATCAAATAGGCAATGATGATAAGGTCTGTAAAAGGATTCAATCTTCCTTACTTGAAGCTTTCGATGCTATTCCTAAAATGAAGTTACCTCAGCAAAAAGGGGAAAAAATTTTTGAACTCAGAGTTTACGAAAGTTATAATGAAGATGCAGGAAAAAGGAAGGTAGAAATGTTTAATAAAGAGGAACTGGATTTATTTTATAAAGTAGGATTCGAGCCTGTTTTCTTCGGAGAAACCATATTTGGTATAAATAAACCAAATCTTACTTATATGTTGGTTTATGAAAACATGGAAGAAAGAGAAAAAGAATGGAAGGCTTTTATTGATAGTCCGGAATGGGCGAAAATGAAAGATAAACCAGAATATGCTGATTCTGTTTCGAAAGTGACCAGTATATTTCTTAACCCTGCTCCCTATTCCCAATTATAAAAACAAAAGGGATTATATTTCTAGATTAATAGCAATATAATCCCTTCAATAAACCTTAATTTCCCTTCTTAATAACTACCAGCTTCTACTTCTTTAGTTGCCACTTCTACCAAAACTTTTTTGCCAACTACCCTAATCACCCTTATTTTCTGACCCACATCAATATAATTGCCCTGTGATCGAACTTCTTTAATTATATTCTTGAATTCCGCTTTTCCAGATGGCCTCAAGGCAGAGATCGCCACACCTACATCCCCAATTATTAAAGGCTCTTCATCTTCATTTACTTTACTTGATAATATATTTTTAAGCGCAAACTTTCCCCAAACTCCAGTTCTAAAACTGAAATAAACACCTGTAAAAAAGATGAGACTACTTACACCCAAAATCCCAGTTCCTACAGCACTTCCAAAATAGTCATACCCGAAATACACCCCAAAACCTAAACTAATTAATCCGATAAGTCCAACAACTGTAGTTCCCGGAATGAAAATCAGTTCTAGTATTAGTAATAGTAATCCGAAAGAAACCAATGATAATACAGTTACCCATTCTGCCATAATGCTAAAGAATTTTTATTGAGCGTTTAAAACTGTCTATTAAATTTAAAAAGTGTAAGTATTAAAATTAACTTTGAGGACAAAAAAATTATTAGAAAATTAGAGCAGGTTTAATTATTAAACAAGCTCTTCAATATTTTATTAAAACCAAAAAAGATTGGGTAAAGTTTATCTATTAGAAAGAAGTTGATAGATTTTAACGAAATATCGATATTCTTTTTCTAATCTAATTTATTCTAAAAATAAAAAACTTGTTAAACTGAAACAATTAAAATCTATGAAATTAAAAGTTGGTGATAAAGCTCCGGAGTTTTCAGGAACAGATCAGGATGGAAACAATATACAATTGACTAAATTTAAAGGGAAGAAAGTCATCTTATATTTTTATCCAAAGGACAATACTCCAGGTTGTACTGTACAAGCCTGCAATTTAAGAGATAATTATGCTGCTTTATTGGAAAAAGGTTATGTGGTGATAGGAATTAGTTCAGATAGTGAAAAAACACATAAAAAGTTCATTGAAAAACATGAGTTACCTTTCCCATTAATTGCAGATACAGAAAAAGAGATTCACAATCAATTTGGAACCTGGGGTGAAAAATCCATGTATGGGCGAAAATATATGGGTACTTTCCGAACTACATTCGTGATAAATGAAGAAGGGATAATCGAAGAAATAATAGAAAAAGTAAAAACAAAAGACCATACCAATCAGATAATTGGCTAGTTTTGCCGCCTGAAAATACTGCCCTCTTGGATTTCTTTAGGAGGGCTGTTTTAAATTTATAATCTTAATTCAACTTATGGTACTTGTAAAGCCTTTATGGATATTTTCGATGTTGGGATTTTTTGCAGTCGATTTATTAATCTATAGTTACTTCCCACTTTCTGTTGAAATTCCATTTGGTCTGGAAGAAGAGGCTTCATTACAAACGAATCGCTCTACGTTTTTCTATTCTGCATTCTTTATCATGTTGGGATTAAATGTATTGTTAAATTTCCTTGGAAAAAACCTCCCTTACGTACCTGAAGCCCTCGTTATAGTACCCAACAAACATAAGTGGTATACCAATATTAAGACTCGGAAAGAATTCTATGCTAATAACAAATCATGGATAAGAGGATTGGCCTTAATTCTCAACCTATTACTTTCAGTTTGTTTGGGAATAATTTATGGAAAAAACTCCAGCAATACCTACAGCCTGACCTGGATAATTTTTATAATCGGAATATTATTGGCAGGTTGGGTAATTTACTTTTTTGTGATGAATGCTTCTAAACCTGAAGCATTGAAGGAGGAATAAATCTGACTATAAAAATCTTACAAAATAGGTCTTTTTAAGAAAATTGTAACTAACCACCCCTATAATACAACCAAAAACATTGGCTATAAAATCCGCTATGTCCCCACTTCGATATTCAAAAAATATCCCTTGGAGAATTTCAGTTAGCCCACCAAATGATATTCCAATAAATAAAGCCCATAAGCTAGAATTCATGTTTTTACCTGACTGAAATTTGACCTTTTGAAATCCCCATTTGTATAAAAAGACAAGCAAGGCAAATACACAAAAGTGAGCTATTTTATCAAAAAATGGAATCCTTGCATCAGTTTCGGGAGCAGGAATTCTGCCTAATAAAAGATAAAACAGAATTAGATGCCAAAGAAAGGCGGGAATGAGGTACTTATAAAAACTCATAAAATCACTTAAGTATAGATTATTAGAATGCTAAATTAAAGACATTTTTTTTCAATGCATTTTTCTAATAAAAAAATAAATAGCTTTGCCTTATTTAATACTATTTTTGGAATTATTTTATTAAGAGGATGATTAAATTTTAGATTTCATGTTAAAACCGGTCATTTCAAGAACTTCAGTTCAGTATTTTATTTTACAATAGCGCTGCTACCGAATGTCGGCCCAGTCAAAATAAAATCCTTTCCTGTGAACCTTAAACTGAACAGTTTTTTTTACAAATTTAAATTTTAAACAACCTCTAAAATTTAAATCAGATTATTTTTTTGCCAACTATTGAAAACCATTTGGCCAGCCATTTTTAAATTTTATGAAAAATACTTTATTTTTTTTATTAATTATTGGTGTATTATTTAGTTCTGTTTCAGCAGAAGCTCAAAAAAAGAAAAAGCCACCAAAGAAAAGCCAAATTGCTAAAATCACAACCAACTATGGAACTATTCATCTGATCTTATTTGATGATACTCCTAAGCATAGAGATAACTTTTCGTCACTTGCCAAGGAACAATTCTATGATAGCACTAAATTTCATAGAGTATTAGTAGATTTTATGATTCAGGGTGGTGATCCTAATACAAAACCTGGCAAAGAGGAAAAAGTGGGCTCTGGAGGGCCTGGATATTTAATTGAAGCCGAAATATTGGATAAATATAAACACGATAAGGGAATGCTGGCTGCAGCCCGTCAGGGGGATTTCATGAACCCTGAGAGAAAGTCAAGTGGAAGTCAGTTTTACATTGTTCAAAGCAATGAAGGTTCACACCATTTAGATGGGAAATACAGCATTTTTGGAGAAGTGATAAGAGGCATCGATATAGTTGATGAAATTGCCAATCAGGAAGTTGGAAAGAAAGGGCTACCTATAGAAGATATTTGGATGACAGTTTCTGTACTTACTTTAAAAAGAAAGAAAATTGCGGAAATCTATAATTACCAATTTAGGTAAAAATAAAAGGGCGCAAGTTTTTTTATTACTTACGCCTTTTTATCCTTAACTATCTCAATGAATTCCCCTATTTTCTACTTCCCAACTGGGCTATAATAGCTTCATGATCTTTTTCTTCTTGTTTTTTCTCCTCATAAAAACACTTTCGGCATCTAGCTTCATATTCATTTGTTTCACCCAGAAGTACTTTATCTTGGGAATCTACCAAACGGTAGGAATAGGATGCTACATCACCGCATTGGGCACAAATAGCATGTAATTTGGTGACAAATTCTGCAATCGCCATCATTTCAGGCATACGACCAAATGCCTTTCCCTCAAAATCCATATCAAGTCCACAAACAATTACTCTTTTGCCATTATTCGCTAGTTGAATACAAACAGGAACAATTTCAGCATCAAAAAATTGGGCCTCATCAATTGCAATCACATCACATTCTCTGCAATGATCCATAATTTCTTTTGCCGAATTCACAGCTTTAGAAAGCAATTTATTTTTATTATGGCTCACTACATCACTTTCGTGATACCTGGTATCCATTCCTGGTTTGAAAATCTGGATTTTTTGTTGGGCAATGACAGCTCGTTTTACTCTCCTGATTAATTCTTCAGTTTTTCCGGAGAACATTGACCCACAAACAACTTCTATCCATCCTGATTGCGGTTTATGCGGATAACTATTTAATTGTGGTTCTAAAAACATACCCTATTCCTCTTTTTCTTGTTGCTTTAGATAATAATTGAATTAGTGAAATTAATTTGAATGTTTTATATCCCAAAAGATACAGCCAATTAATCTCAATTTTTTGAGTAAAAAAATCTCTGGAAGAACGTTTCATTTTTTTTAGAGTCCGTATAATCCTGAAATTTTCGCATCAGTATTAATGTTTTCAAGATTCTGTTTAAATTTGAATGAACAACACACTAAAATTCATAAGATGAACAATTCCCATTCACCATTCATTTCAATCATTTTTTCCAAAAATATTTTTGTAATCCTTTCTGGATTTTTGTTATTCTCCAGCAATGTATTTTCCCAAATTCAATGCACCGCTCAGGATAAAAATCTAGTACTGGAAAAATTAGCTTACTTTAAATCTCTGAAACAATTTGAAGAATTAAATATTAATGAAACGGCTGTAAAAGTTGGGAAAAGTTTTCTTGGAATTGAGTATGTGGCCAAAACCCTGGAGATCAATGAAAATGGGGAAGACCTTGTGGTCAATCTTCATGGTTTGGATTGCACTACTTTTTTGGAAAATGTGGTTGTTTTTAGTAGGCTAATAAAACAGGATAAGTTGGAATTTGAGGATTATGTAAAAGCGCTGGAATTATTGAGATACAGAAATGGAAAAATTGATAATTATAATTCTCGCTTACATTATTTTTCAGATTGGTTATATGAAAATGAACAAAAGGGATTGATCGAACAAAAAAGTAAATCCATTGCCAATCAGCCTTTTAAAAATGAATTGCATTTCATGACTAATAACCGGGATAAGTATGTTCAGCTCGGAGATGAAGAAAACTATCTTAATTTAAAATCCACAGAAAAATCCTTTACAAAAAGAAACTATTTTTTTATTCCTAAAGAGCATATTGAGGATTATGAAAGTGAAATAAAAAGTGGCGATTTGATTGCCATTACCACTAATATTAAAGGACTGGATATTGTCCATGTAGGAATTGCCATTCACCAAAATGGTCGGCTTCATTTAATGCATGCCTCTTCTAAGCAAAAGAAAGTAGTTATTTCAGAAAAACCCCTTTCAGAATACTTAGCTCCTACTAAATATCAGACGGGAATAATGGTTGCTGAAATCTTAAGCCCACAAAAAAAGTTCTAAGTGTTTATCATCTTAGAACTTTCAATTTTTAAATCTTTAGCAAATCAAGTTACAAATCAGAATCCTATTTTCTTTTGATTATTCTCATGGAAAGTCGGATGAGTCTGGTTATAGATATCACTCAAAGTCATTTCCTTTTCAATTTTTGTTTTAA
>JAHQVQ010000146.1 GCA_019634305.1 Flammeovirgaceae bacterium
AGATTACATTAAATGGTACAATACCAACAGACTACACTCTTCATTAGGGTACTTAACCCCACTAGAAATGGAAATTAAACTAAATAACAATTTAAAAAAAGCGGCTTAACGAAAATAGTCTGATATTTTGTAGCTATTCCAGAACAAGAAGACTACAAAAAAAATCACCTAGCAGGTAGCATGAATATTATGGCTCGTGGTGAAGATGACAAATTGGAAACTTGGTTAGGTGCACTTGTAAAACCAGAAGAAAAATTTTATGTTATAGTAAGTTCTGTAAAAGATAAAAATAAAATAGTGGATCGTATAGCTAAAATAGGCTATGAAACTCAAATAATAGCGGTATGCACAATGTCAACTGGAATATTTGAAAGCTCAGAGGTTCTTGATTTTGAAAAATTCAATAACGGCATAGAGCAATATACTATTCTGGATGTTAGAAATGAAAGTGAGGTTTCAGAAGGCAAATTATTTAAAAACGCCATAAATATACCCTTAAATGACCTACGAAATTCAAAAAATGAGATCCCTACAGATAAGCCAATTGTAGTTCATTGTGCTGGTGGTTACAGAAGTGCTGTGGGAAGTAGCATTATAGAGAATATTTTTGACAAAATCAATGTCTTCGATTTAGGTGAAAATATAAATAATTTAAAAAAATAAAAACGATGAAAAATTCAGAATTAAACAATATTGGATTATAAATCAATGGCACAAAACAAATTACAGAGAAGTTAAACGACCTTCTATCAAACTACCAATAATTTTATATGAATTTAGGGGGGTATCATTGGAACATTAAAGAAAAAAAATTCTTTCTATTACATTTGAAATTTGAAGAGTTGTATAATGATGCTTTACTAAAGGTGGATCAAATAGCAGAGCGTGTACTTACTTTAAGTCAATCACTATATCATACATTTTCAAAATATTTAAGCCACTCGGAAATAAATGAAGCCGAAAATGTTTCGGATAGTGAAATAGCGATTGAAATTATTTTAAGTAGTAATTCAAAATTAACCGTGTATTATTTTGGCGTAAAAGATTGATAGAGAGAATGCTATATAGCACAGGTGCTGAGACCCTTTTGAGTGAATATATTGTTGAGCAAGAAAAATTGATTTGGATATTCTCTGCTTAAAAAAGTTAATCTATAAAATTATGAATAGAAGAAATTTTGAAACACTATCTCAAGCAGTAGATTCGCTTACTAAAGCGGGCTACATTGAAGACTTTGAGGCACTAGATAATAAAATTATTGGAAATATTTCAAGAAAAGAATATTCTTCAGAAGAATTAGTCATAGTGGATTCATATCGCTTTGAAGGTGATACTAACCCGGACGATGAGGCTATTGTATTTGCAATAGAAGCTAGTGACAGAACAAAAGGAACATTAGTAATGTCTTACAGTGCCAATCATAATCAAAATGTGGAATTGATTAAAAATATTCCTTATCAGAAGAACAAATAACTATCGCCAATAATATGGGATCAAATTCTGGTGGGTCCTGGGAATCCCACTGAATTTTTCCTTGTGTTGAACGATTCTAATGGGGATTAAATCCGGAAAAAGTGCTGTGTAATTTCAATCCCTGTTTGCTGGTTTATTTATATCTGGACATACCCCTTCCATCCAGTCTTTTTTGAGCTGTTTTTATCTTCCATATTTTTACAACACATCCGACCATACTGCTACAATTCTGGGAGACCCTCCAAGCCTTGGGTATTCCTCCACAGTATGCATTTTCCCATTTTTGCAAACCGGACATAAATACGAATCAATGCCTTTGGTTATTCTTAAGATATCTTTTATGTTAAAAACTGGTTTTGCTGTGTAACCTTCTCTCAAAAAAATCTAATACTTGTAATCCGTCTGGAAATGGAGAAATTAGCTCTTTCATTATATTAAGCTGTTTAGTGAAATTACAGCTTAACCTTATTCCCCGATTTTCGCTATTTTTGCTACTTTTAGGTTTGGTTCAACAGCTATCGATGCAACCACTAGAAAGATGGTCAGAAAAAGCAAGTGTACAGCCTAACCAATAATTACTTATTTTTGGATCAAAAAAGACGAATCGTTACCCAAAAGAAAAAACAGATAGCCGATTTAAGGCTGAACCCAACTGTACTTGGATTTTCTTCGGCCAATCGTGATAAAACAGAAGAAATTACCAACTGATTATCAATGATTTAGTTTTCGTTAGTAAGTAGAGATTACTTAAAATAAAGGATTTAGTTTTGCAAAATTTTTTCAGGATTAGGGTATTTCCAAGGTCTATACTTTAACCTAAAATTGTGTAGAGCACAAGCAATTTCCATAACTTGATCACGAAAATCATCTGCCCAAGCCCTCACTTTATCTTTAACCACCCTTAATCTTTTAATACCTGACATGAGGTGTTCTACCTTCACTCTGATTTTTCCTTAATTTTACCCCTTTTTCCCTAATTTTAATTTTGGTGCGGAAACCCTACCTATTTTACTCCTAAGCCTTTCACCAAAAAAGATAGATATAGCTGTTTTTTCCCTCCAGACTGTACATGTTTAATCTCTACATTATACATTCGCAGAAACTAAACTTTAAAATTTATTACAGACAAATGATTCCAGCCCGGCTAACTTCTATTTTCATTTTCTTAATCTTCTTACAATATTCAGCATTATTTGCACAACAAACATTCGATAAGGGTTATGCAGTGCAACTTTCTTCGGCTGTAAAATATCCAAGATATGCCCGGACTGAATTTCCCCAGGATAAGGTAATAGCAGGGTTATTAAATGCTACAATTGTTTCTCCATATCAACAATCCTCTCAGCAAACCTCTTTAAACTGGGAAGAAATCTGCCCGGATGAAAAAGGCTATTTTAATAGTGAGAAATTCAATTACGGAGGTTTGTATCTGGAGTTTGAAAGTGACAAAAAGGAAATCATGATTTTGGATTGTTCTGGTAACGCCAAGGTCTATTTCAATGGAATTCCCAGAGAAGGAGATCACTTTGATTATAATGTCACCAAGCTGCCGGTACAAATTGAAAAAGGTATCAATACTATTTATCTGACAGGTGGAAGATATCCACGCATTAAAGCTGAATTGTACAAACCTTCCTCTCCTGTAATGCTTTCTACTAATCAAATGACTTTACCAGATATGATTTTTGAGGAGAACGGTGAAAAATCAGGCGCTGTAATGGTAATAAATGCAACCAACAAACCTGTAATGAATTATGTTGTGGAATGCATCATTGGAGACCAAAAACGGAAAACAGAAATTCCCACCATCGAAAAACTTACTTTTCGAAAGGTACCATTTAGCATCAATGAATTAACTGGAATAGCTGACAAAGAGATTGATGTACAACTTAATCTTTTAACTAATACTGGGGAAAAACTTAATTCTATTCATTTTAAAATTAAAAACAAGTCCTTTAAAGAATCGCATGACAGGACTTTTATCAGTAAAATTGATGGCAGTGTACAATATTATAGTGTGACTCCTGGCAATGTAAAGGATAAGATTTCTCCAGCTTTGTTTTTTTCAGTGCATGGGGCTGGGGTGGAAGCAAGGAACCAGGCGGCTGCCTACCAACCAAAAGATTGGGGACATTTGATTTCTCCTACCAATCGTGGTCCTTTTGGTTTTGCCTGGGAAGATTGGGGCAGACTTGATGCCCTGGAGGTTCTTGAATTAGGGAAAAGTCTTTTTAAACCCAATCCTAAAAAAATATACCTTACTGGACATTCAATGGGTGGTCATGCCACTTGGTATCTTGGTGCTTCCTACCCAGATTACTGGTCTGCAATTGGCCCTTGTGCAGGCTATGCTGAATTACATGGATGGATCAAAAACCAACCAAAGAATAATACTGAAATACAACGCATGTTTATTAGAGCCAATAATCCTCAAAGTACAAAATTACTAGCGAGTAACTATTTGCATTATGGTATTTATGTGAATCATGGGAATGCAGATCCGGTTGTTTCTGTGGAGCATGCTAGAGAAATGCGGAATATTTTAGGCAGTTTCCATCCAGATTTTGCTTATTACGAATATCCAGGAGGAAGTCATTGGTATGGTGCTGAATCAGTGGATTGGCCTCCTTTATTTGAGTTTTTGAAAAGCCATGAGCTTCCTGAAACTGCCGAAGTCCGAACGTTAAAATTTTCAACAGTCAACCCAGGAGTCTCTGCGACCTCAAACTGGCTGAGTATTTACCAACAAATTCATCCATTCCAAGTCAGCAAAGGAAATTTTGAGATCAGTGAAGATTCATTAATCCTAAGTGGAACCACAGAAAATGTAAAGCTGATAAAATTTGATTTGGCTAAGGTGGCATTAAAATTTCCAAGTAAACTTAAAATTGATGATCAGGAATTTATTATCAGTAATTCAAAAACAGAAATTCATCTGAGATTAGTTGAAAAAGGAAAATGGATCATAAGTGAACAACCGGGAAAGAATGAAAAAGGTCCCCACAGAAGCGGAAACTTTAAGGATGCTTTTCGTCACAATATGGTTTTTGTTTATGGAACCAGTGGAAGTAGAGAAGAGAACCAATGGAATTATTATAAAGCTAGATTTGATGCGGAAGCCTTTGGCTATAGAGGAAATGGTTCTATTGAAATTATTCCAGACAAACAATTCCAACCTGATGAATATAGAGAAAGAGGAATAATTATTTATGGAAATGCGGATAACAATAAGGCGTGGGATTTTCTACTGAAAAATAGTCCTGTACAGGTAAAAAACGGAGAAGTAATAATTGGAGATAAAACCATATATGGAGATGACCTGGGCTGTTATTTCATCCAACCTCGGCCAGATAGTGATATTGCTTCTGTTGGAGTAGTGGCAGGATCAGGAATTGAAGGAATGAAAGGGGCTCATGCCAACCAATATTTTGTTGCAGGTTCCGCCTTTCCCGATCTTACTGTTTTTAGAAAAAATATTTTTGAAAAAGAATATGATGCTGTAGAATGCACAGGGTTTTTCGGTAATGACTGGAGTTTAGAGAAGGGAGAATTTGTATGGAAATGAGAGGTTGGGCTGGGAACCATAAAAACCGTGGAACAATCTAGGTTTAAAAAAGAAAAACTTGAGGATGAAATCCATTTGCTTAGTTCCTCTTCTATCCTATATCACTACCAATAGTTACTTCTACCTAAAGGTGATGAGTTGAAATTTGACTATTTATGGCGATTGACATTTGTCATATTTTCTACCAAATTTGCATTATTTAGAATTTGTCTAAATAAACTCAACATGAACAAGATAATTATTTTTACCCTATTAATATTTATATCCTTTATTTCACTCAATGCACAACAAAGAATTATAACTGCTGGAAGTTCTTCTTCGGAAATTGTTTGTGCTTTGGGAGATTGCGAAAAAATTATCGCGACAGATCGAACAAGTCTGTATCCAGAAAAACTTCAAATGCTTCCTTCAATTGGATACAGAAGCAATATTTCTGCTGAAGGAATAATTTCTCAAAATCCAGATTTGGTGATTTTTGAAAAGGAGTATGTAAAAGCTGAAGTGATAAGCCATTTGCAAGCCACTGGAATAGAAACACTCGTAGTAACTCAGGAACGCACCATTGAGGGAATTCAAAAAAGAGTGGAAATCATTGCAAAAGCCTTAAACAAGTCCAAAGAAGGTAAAATAATAATTAGTGAAATAAAACAAGCCTTTAAACTACTTGAGCAAAAAATTGAGCTCACTACTTCACGACCCAGTGTTTTATGTGTATATGCCAGAGGACAAGGAAATATGCAGGTTGGTGGTAAGAATTCAGCCTTCAATTTAGTGGAATTGGCTGGTGCAGTAAATGCCGTTCCAGAAATAGAAGGCTATAAGCCATTAAATACGGAATCCCTCATTAAGGCAAACCCGGATTTTATTTTGTTTTTTGAATCTGGTTTGAAAAGTCTTGGAGGCAAAGAAAAGATTTTGGAAATACCTGGAGTAAGCGAAACTACGGCAGGAAAGAAGGTTCAAATCATTTCCATGAATGGGGTTTTCTTATCCAATTGGGGACCTAGAGTTGCTGAGGCTGCAGAGGAGTTATTCTATTTAACGCATCCAGAAGTTGTAAAATAATATGTATTTGAATTTACAAACAATAAAAGGGAAATATTCTTTTGCATTTATCTGGCTCATTGGTCTTTTGGCTGGATTATTTATTATTTCATTAGGTATTGGAGCTTTGGAAATTACCCCCATAGAAATTATAAAAATATTTGCGAATCAACTGGGTATTTACGATTCACCTTCTAATAAAACTATGGAACTGGTGATTTTCAATATCAGATTACCCAGGCTTTTATTTACCTTGTTAATTGGAGCTACCTTAGGCCTTAGTGGCGCAACTTTACAAGGATTATTCAAAAATCCATTAGTTGAACCTGGAATTATAGGGATTTCAAGTGGCTCTGCACTTGGTGCAATCTTGGTTATTATGATTTTAGAAAAGATATTTCCTCAAATTGTAGAATTTGCAAGACAATGGTTCATACCCGTATTTGCCTTTTTAGGGGGTATTTTGGCTACTATTATGGCTTTAAAAATAAGTATGTTTGAAGGAAAAACTAAGGTAACCTATCTCATACTTGCCGGAGTGGCTATGACTTCCCTGGCAAGTGCAATAATTGGAATCTCCATTTTTTATGCTGACGATGCTCAATTAAGGACATTCACCTTCTGGACACTTGGAGACCTTAGTGTTGCTACCTGGGATAAACTTGGAATTTTATTCCCAGTCACCTGCCTATCTGGAATAGTACTAATCCTTCTTGCGAAACCCCTCAATGCCATAGCATTAGGAGAAGCTGAGGCATATCATTCTGGAGTAGCTGTTGAAAAAGTAAAATTTGTGGCAATTGCTTTTAGTGCGCTTTCAGTAAGTACTGCAGTTGCATTTTCAGGAATAATTGGATTCGTAGGGCTAGTAGTTCCGCATATTATCAGGATCAGTATCAAATCTGATAATACGGTAGTTTTGCCCGCTTCAGCAATTGGAGGAGCCTGCTTACTTATTTTTGCTGATATTTTTGCAAGGATTCTTGTAGCTCCAGCAGAACTTCCAATTGGAGTGGTTACAGCGCTAATTGGCACTCCATTTTTTATCTATTTGCTAATAACAGCAAAAAAGAAGAGATTAATATAATGATTATAGCAAAGGATATTTCATTAAAAATTGGTAAATCTGTAATACTAAAGGACTGCAACCTGAAGATAAAACCTGGTTGTTTTACAGTAGTGGTTGGTCCCAATGGAGCCGGAAAATCCACATTGATGAAAACTTTCACTGGGGAATTACAGAGATATACCGGGACTATCCAAATAAATGGGAAACTTATCAAAGGATATAATAGTAAAGAATTATCTAAAATTAGGGCTGTTTTGCCACAACACACCATTGTCAATTTCCCTTTTTCTGTGGAACAAGTAGTTGAAGTTGGCAGGTATGCTCACCGAACCACACAAGCGACCAATAACAAAATTATTGAGGAGGTTTTGGCGCTTACTGGTCTTTCAGAATATAGAAATAGATTATATCAAACACTTTCAGGTGGGGAGAAACAAAGGGTGCAAATGGCCAGGGTAATGACTCAAATCCATGATACTTCACAAGCACCTAAATATTTGTTTCTTGATGAACCTACTTCAAGTTTGGATTTGGCTCAACAACAATCATTGCTAAGTTTAGCCAAAGATTTAATTAATAAAAATGTAGGGGTTTTAGCTATTTTGCATGATCTTAATCTGGCCACTCAATTTGCAGATGAAATACTTTTCTTAAGGAAAGGAGAAACAATTGCCGTGGGAAAATCCAATGAGGTGATCAAAAAGGAAATTATTGAAAAAACATTTAATCATCCTGTCAAAATTATTAGTGATAATGGTCAGAAAATAATAATCCCTGATATAGGAATTCATTCAAAATCAGAAAATTTAAATACAATTACTTATGGACATATTAACTATTGATAATGCTGATTCAACAGCATCTATAATTGAAGCTTGTAAAAAAATTCAGGAAGAAAAACCTGGTATTCGAATAAGAGAAATGGCTAAAGCCTTAAACCTTAGTGAAGCGCAGCTTTTAGCGACTAAAATGGATGGTGAGGTAACAAGGTTAAAACCAGAATGGGAAAAAATGCTGAAACGACTTCCAGAATTAGGCAGGGTAATGTCACTGACTAGAAATGATAGTTGCATTTTGGAACACAAGGGAGCCTTTGAAAACGTAAAGGTTTTTGGAAAAGAAGATCATAAAATGGGTATTGTAATTGGGCCTATTGAAACAAGGGTTTTTCTAAAATCCTGGTATGTGGCCTTCGCAGTCAAATCAAAGAAAAGAGATCGATCTTTAACTAGTATTCAGATTTTCGACCATGAAGGAAATGCCATTACTAAAATCTACTTACAAGGAGATAGCAATTATCAGGCTTTTGAAACTTTAGTAGCCGATTTTAAAGCTGAAGATCAAAGTACAAAACTGAAAGTAGAAGCTTATCCACCTGAAGATTATAATGAAACAATAGATCAAAGTGCTTTTCTTGAAGATTGGTCCAACCTTAAGGATACACATGATTTTTTTCCATTACTTAAAAAGCATAAAGTCCACCGGTACCATGCGGTTGAATTAGCTAAAGAAAAATTCTCTTATTCTATCCAAGTTGCAGGGATTAAAGCATTATTAGAAGAAGCTGCCAAACAAAAACTGCCAATTATGATATTTGCGGGCAATCGGGGAAACTTACAAATCCATCAGGATAAAGTCAGAACTATTCGGTTACTGGAAAGAGGACATACTGGAAAAGAAAGTTGGCTAAATGTACTTGACCCTAATTTTAATATGCATCTTCGAATTGATTTAGTGAAAAACGCATGGGTGGTAACAAAGCCAACATCTGATGGAGATGTTACTTCAATCGAATGTTTTGATTCAGATAAAAATCTTATTGTTCAGTTTTTTGGCCTTAGAAAACCTGGCCAACCGGAATTGATAGAATGGAAAGAATTAGTCTCTTCTTTACAAAAGTCAGATTCATGATATAATGATGAAGTTTACAGTAATCATTTTTGCTTTACTGTTATCACAAAATTCTTTCAGTCAAATAGAACATTTATTGAAAGGAAAGATAACAGATAAGGATGGGAAAGGCCTGCCTCATGCAACCATAAAAGCAGGTGAAAAAGGAGCAATTTCCAATGTGAATGGGGAATTTAGAATATCACTAACAGATGGAACTCATACAATCAGTGTTTCTTCTGTTGGTTTTATCACTCAGACGCATTCCCTTGTTATTCCTGATCAAAAAGAGTTCAAAGTTATTCTTCAGGAAGATATTCAGAAATTGAATGAGGTGGTAGTTTCGGCTACAAAAACAAGTAGAAGTATCGAGAATATTCCGTTACCAATTGAAGTAATCAGTGCTGAGGAAATTGAAAAAATTGGTGCCTTAAGATTGGATGAAGTTTTATTAGAACAAGTGGGAATGCAAATCGTTTCTGATCATGGGACAGGCCTGCAAATTCAGGGATTGTCTTCAGATTATATCCTATTTCTAATAGACGGTGAACCAATTATTGGAAGAACAGCAGGAACACTTGATCTTACCAGACTGGCAGTAGATAATATAGAAAGAATTGAAGTAATTAAAGGCCCTGCTTCCTCCTTATATGGTAGTGAAGCCATGGCAGGAGTAGTCAATATTATTACCAAAAAACCTAATGAAGGATTATCAGCTTCAATTAGGGCCAGGTACAGAACTTTTGGGACTTCAGATTTGAATGCAACTGTGGGTTACGCCAGCAAAAAGACTTCTGCAAGTATATTCTTCAATCGTGTGGGTTCAAATGGTTACGATTTGAATGAGGAAACTTTATCGCAAACCATTCCAAAATACAGTGGATATACAGTCAATCCTAAATTTGTATTTAAATTTTCTGATAAGGTTAATTTAAGTATAAACAGTAGGATGTATTCTGAAAACCAGGAAAACCTGGCAGAAGTAACTATTGGAGAGGAAGAGGTAATTATGGATGATCTTGGGAAAAGAAGTGATTGGAACCTGATGCCTACTTTAGAAATTAAGTTAAAAGAAAATCATCATCTGCAGCTAAGGGGTTACCATACTCAATACAAAACTGAATCTGAACTCATTAATAAAGAAGATAGATCAATTTATGAAAGTAGTTATTTTGATCAGTTTTTTAACCGAATAGAATTGCAATACGACTGGTACATTAATGAAAAACACATTACCACCTTCGGGTTGGGTCATACAAATGAAAAAGTAAATGCAACCAATTATGCGGATATCAATGAATTTAGAGCCAATTATGCCTTTTTGCAATATCAATGGATTCCTACGGATCGGTTTAATGTAATTCTGGGAGGCCGATTTGATAGTCATAATGCCTATGATTCACGATTTAGCCCAAAATTGGCAGCAGGCTACAAATTAAATAATTGGATAAATATCCAAGCCTCTTTTGGAGGTGGATATAAATCACCAGATTTTAGGCAGCTGCTACTCAATTTCACTAATCCTGTTGCCGGATATACAGTGTTAGGATCGACTATCGTGCAGGATAGAATGGAAGAGCTCACTCAGCAAGACCAGATTGAAACTATATATATAGATCCTAAAACTATAGAAACAATTAAAGCTGAGAGTTCAATTGCCTATAATTTAGGTTTTGATTTATTCCCTGGAAAAAAATCTAAAGTTGCTTTTAATTTTTTTAGAAATGAGATCAGTAACTTGATTGAAACAGCTCCAATTGCCAGAAAAACAAATGGACAGAATGTGTTTAGTTATTTCAATTTTGATGAAGTAATTACCCAGGGAGTTGATATAAAAGGGGATTTCCAGCTATCACCAAACTTGAACCTCTCTGCAGGATACCAGTTCCTGGATTCTAAAAATATTGAAGACATCAATGAGATAAAAAATGGAGAGGTTTTCAAAAGAGATCCTGCAACTAATAGAACCCTTAAAGTTAGCTTAAAGGATTATGGAGGATTGGTAAACCGGTCCAGGCATTCAGGAAATGCTAAGTTGTTTTACATCAATAACCAGTATAATTTCGATATTGCTTTAAGGACAATTTACCGTGGAAAGTGGGGAGTTGGCGATTCCAATGGAAATGGTATAATCGATTCAGAAAATGAATATGCAGATGACTACTTTTTACTTAATCTAGCAGTGAATAAAGTACTGTTCCAAAAGATTACCCTTGAAAGTGGTATTAATAATATCCTCAATGTAAAAAATAGTTTTGTACCTACCATGCCAGGAAGAATCTGGTATGCAGGCATCAATATTAAACTATCTAAAAATAATAATTAAGTATTACCAGGTCAATTTCCTCTAAATAAATGGAGGAAAAAGCCATACCCATATTTTTTAAATAATTTAAACTTTTATTAAAATGAAAAATAAATTTTATCAAATTTATACAGTATTACTATTGTCAATTTTCACCCTTATTTCTTGTGATGAAAGTGATGATCCGGAAATTATAGAACTTGAAGTACAAACTGCTGAGGATATTCCTGCCAATCCAGATGGAGCACCACCAAGCTACACTTTTTTTGACCTTGATGAAGGAATAGTTTTGGCAAAATCTGATTCTAATTCCAACAAATGGGATTTGGCATTTTCTAAAACTACAATTCTAACAAACAGTGGTATTTCCGGGCCAGGAAATGGAGGAGCATTAATTGTAGATGGCATTTTTGAGGATTTAAAAACTGTTCCAGAAACCGGTTTCAATGAAGATACTGAAGAAAGTCTGGCTATTCCTACAGGTTCAGGAAGTGGATGGTACACTTACACAGGGCCAACTGGAAGCCCAGCCCACGCCATTTTACCAGTGCCAGGGAAAGTTATTATAGTAAAAACTGGTGAAGGAAAATATGCTAAAGTGGAGATTCTAAGCATTTATGAAGGAAACCCAGATACCGCAAATGCTGAATTTGAAGATCTAGCTACACGAGCCACATATGGTTATTATACTTTCCGTTATGTTGTACAAACGGAGGAAAACACCAGTTTTTAAGAGAAAAAATCAAGACAGGAAAATCATTTAATAATGCCAAATATTGAATGATTTTCCTGAAATGAATCTTTGGGTTTAAATTGAATTACGCATCTTTCTTTTTGGAGCCTGTTGCAAAAATGAAAAAAATAGTCTTCAATTTATTCTCAGAAGGTAAAAAATCAAACTTTGCATTAGAACCAAAAGGATCACTGCTTGAAGAACAAAGAAAAAGTTCCTTCCCTCCTCCCGTGAATTACTTATAGCCCAATCTAGTGCAAAATTGAAGATACCTCCCTGAAGATTTTTAACTAAAAAAAGCATTTGTATCTTGGAATAACTGATACAAATGCCTTGATATGTGTATAAAAAATCAGATGAATAGCTTTGAGGTTCAGCATGAGTGTCTTCAATCCACTTTCCACCCTACAAACAAAATAAATTAATATCCTGCATTTTGAATTAAATAGTTTTCCACATTTGAGGCGCCATCTATGGCATTTTGTGGTATGGGAAACAACCTATGGTGTGGATCATTGTCTGTCTTTTCTGTCCAAGAATCTTCATAGTGTCCAAAACGAATTTGATCTCCACGTCTGAAACCTTCCCAATAGAGCTCAAAACCTCGTTCGCGGTAAAGAATTTCCAAGTCGATGGATGATAGTCTTGCAGGAATGGGTTCACGGGCTGTTCTTGATGTCCTTACTGTGTTTACATCGTCTAAAGCACCAGCACTGTCCCCTTTTCTCAATTTTGCTTCTGCACGCATTAAGAATATTTCTGCATACCGCATCAATACAAGGTCAACACTACTGTAATTATTACCATTTGGTGAGGAATGACTAAACTGGTATTTTGAGACGCGATATCCTTTTGAGTGCAACCTACCCTCATTAGTGAAGTCTACTTCCATTTTATGGTTTACATAACCTACATCCTTATCAGGGCCGTTCCCTTTTGTTTGCTTTACGGGATAAATTCTGTAGTTCTCATCACAGGAATAGAACGAGCCATTATCATCCTTTCTTGGCCCCCAAATAACACCTCGAATAATACCTCTGTCAATTTCAAAATCTGCAGAGGCCATACAGTAGTAATGATTTTCATCATTCAATGGGGATAGCCCTGTAAGGTCCTGTAATTCGTCAGGAACCAACTGGTTCTTTTGATAGAATCTTGCGTCAGCTTCTGCGGGATCTACATTACCATAAGCGTCTATCCAGGTTTGATAAAAATCAGAAGTAATCGCAGGGCCATCTGTACCATCAGCACTCGGAAATTCTGGTCTTGGGAACCATGAACCGGCTAGAGACCAATAAGCCCACCGACTATG
>JAHQVQ010000147.1 GCA_019634305.1 Flammeovirgaceae bacterium
ACTTTTTTCCCCAACACTGCCATTAAGGAAATCAATAGCCTGACCACTCAATCGAAAGCAATAGATACAGCAGGAAACAGTTACTTGGCTGATAAAATAATTCTGTGCTCTGGAGAAGAATTCAATTTCCTTTATCCCGAATTATTTCAAAATAGTGATCTGGAAGTAGTGAAGTTACAAATGTTGAGATTGAAGGCCAATAAATCGATTCAAATTCCCGGAAATATCCTTACCGGACTTTCCATAAGAAGATATGAAAGTTTCCAGGATTGCCCTTCCTATTCCAGTCTTGCGGATAAATACAATCATGATGATTTTGCCAGAAAATGGGGTGTTCACATTCTATTTAAACAGGAAATTGACGGAAGTATCATCCTTGGGGATTCTCATGAATACGCAGATGCAAAATGTAAAAATTCCTTAAGTTTTGATATCAGGAGTGATATCAACCAATACTTTATTGAAGAAGGAAAAAAGGTGTTTGATCTGGAAAGTTGGGAAATTGAAACGCAATGGGCAGGATATTATACCCAATGTAAAACAAGCGATATTTTTCAGAAAACTATTGATAAAAACATACACATTGTAACTGGAATTGGTGGAAAAGGAATGACTGCCAGTGCCGGATTTGCTTACGAAAACATAAAAAAAATATTTGCGATATGATTAAAATGGTAGTTTTTGATATGGCTGGAACAACAGTCAACGAAGATAATGTAGTTTATAAAACCCTTCAGAAAGCCATAAACCAACATGGAAATGATTTTTCTTTGGATGAAGTTTTGGCCGAAGGTGCAGGAAAAGAAAAACTGAAGGCTATAAAAGACATCCTTTCCTCAAAAGATATTGAATTACCAGAAAATGAAATTCAGGAAATATTTCAAAATTTCCTAAACCTTTTGAAAGAAGCTTATCAAAATCTTAGCGTAAAACCAATAGAAGGAGCAGAAGAAGTATTTTCCTTTTTAAGAAAAAACAAGATTTTGGTAGTTTTAAATACAGGTTACAATCAGGAAATAGCCGAGTCCCTGGTGAATAAACTGAATTGGGAATTAGGAAAACATTTTGATGATTTGGTTACAGCAAGTCAGGTGGAAAAAAGTCGTCCCTACCCTGACATGATCCTTTTGGCTAAAGAAAAATTTGAGATAACAGATGCCGGAAAAATTGCCAAAGTCGGTGATTCAATCATTGACATTGTGGAAGGCAAAAATGCTGGCTGCGGGTTAAGTATTGGGATCACTACCGGAGCTCATACAGAGCAGCAGCTTTTAACCGCAGGGCCAGATTATATCATCAATGATTTAAGGGAATTGGAGGAATTGACTATGAAGTAAGACTCCTATCCTAAATCTGTAGATTGGCTAAAAATTAAGATCATAATTCTTTTTTTGATTGTGAAACCTATCATAGTTTTGATTAATGGAATCATAATCCTTTGATAAGGGTTAAATGATAAGTTTTGAAATTTTAACCAGACTACAACAACAATAAAATTGGAAAAGATAATTGAAAAAAGTCTTGCTAAGGCTATTCCCTACACTGCTTATAGAGATCTAATGACGGGTTTGTCAGAAAATGGTAAAACCACAGGTCCTAATCAGACTGAAAGCCTGGTATTTTATACCAAATTAAACAACCAGCGAATGAAAAGGCTGGATAAATCCCTGGAATTGAAGCCAAATTTCAGGGAAGCTATAGGTAAAATTAATTGTGAATTAATCTGGCTGGTACTCACTGAAAGTTGGTGTGGTGATGCTGCTCAGATTTTACCTGTTTTGAATAAAATTTCAGAGGCATCTCCAAATATTGAACTTTTAACAGTCTTTAGAGATGAGAATCTTCCTTTGATGGATAAATTCCTCACCAATGGAGGCCGGTCCATTCCTAAGGTAATTATTCTCGACAAGGAAACGCTTGAGGTTAAAGGATCATGGGGACCAAGACCAAAACCTGCCCAGGATATGTTCACTGTTTATAAGTTAAACAAAAAAGATATTCCCTATCAGGATTTTCAAGCAGAACTGCAAAAGTGGTATTTGAAAGATAAAGCTGAATCCATTCAGGACGAGCTTTTACCTTTTTTAAAGACTTGCGAAAAATAATCAACAAAAAAGCCTTACAATAAGTTATTGAAAGGCTTTTTTGTATCAAATTGAAAACTTACTCCATGGTATGATATACATTCTGTACATCATCATCTTCTTCAATTTTTTCTAAAAGTTTATCAACATCAGCAGTTTCCTCTTCTGTAAGTTTTTTAGTGACGGTTGGAATCCGTTCAAAACCGGAGGAAATAATTTCCAAATTTCTATTTTCCAATTCCTTTTGTAAAGAACCAAAGCTTTTAAAATCACCATAAATCAAAATCGTATCCTCTTCTTCAAATACTTCTTCTGCTCCAAAATCGATTAATTCAAGCTCCAATTCTTCAGCATCTAACCCTTCCTTGTTGATTGTGAAATTACATGTATGATCGAACATAAACTCCACTGAACCGGATGTGCCCAAGCTTCCATTACATTTATTAAAATAACTTCTGATATTCGCAACTGTCCTGTTATTGTTATCCGAAGCTGTTTCTACCAATACGGCAATGCCATGTGGTCCATACCCCTCAAACAAGACTTCCTTATAATCGGAAGTATCCTTGGAAGTTGCTTTTTTGATCGCCCTTTCTACAATATCCTTAGGCATATTGGCAGCCTTGGCATTTTGCATAACAGCTCTCAACTTTGAGTTGGATTCAGGGTCAGGTCCACCCTCTTTAATTGCCATTACAATATCCTTTCCTATTCTGGTAAAGGTTTTAGCCATTTGTGCCCATCTTTTGAACTTTCTGGCTTTACGAAATTCAAACGCTCGTCCCATTTTATTTTTTGGTAAGTACCATTACTATAAACATTGAGAAATATCACCTCATTATCAAATAGTTATGGAAAAATTGAATATATTTTTATGTATTTAATTATTTGAATGTTTATGAATTACAATATTAATAACCCATTTTTAAAAATCAAAGATAGGAAATTAGAGGGTTTTTACTTTTATAATCTACGATGGTTTCAGTTTGAAACTAAAATCTTAGGAATGACTTCAAGCACATAAACTTGAGTTATTATTTTAATAAATATCAATACCTGCAATTTTGATTACCAATCCTAATCACTCTTTCAATGTCATTATATTTGAATTCCTTATTTTTTATTTTGGACATCATTCTTTCACAACTTCTATAGATCTTTTTAATGGTTTGCTTAAAATTAGATTTTGAAACCCATTTTACTTCATTTTCAAAAACCACAAAGTTTCTTTTTCCAAGTTGGCTTCAAGATAATCCCATCATTCCAGATGGATCGCTATGAGAGGTTAAAACTTCAAATACAAAATAAAGCTTCACACTTTCATCCACAATTAATTCTGCAATATGGGTAATGGTTATTTTTCTTTTAATCTCTTTATAGTTTATCTTATGTTTTTCGCCCTCAATTGAATAATGCAATTTGCTCCCTCCAGATATAATAATTCCTTCCTCGAAAGTATTTATTTCTGCTTCTATTTTTTCTCCAGATTTTGTTTCAATTATAGCATATTCAGGATCACAGATCCCTACATTTAAGTTAAAAAAATAAAAGACTGGAATTATTAAAAAAATTAAAGTTTTCATTTAGAATTTCATAGCAGTTTAAGTGAATCTTATTTATTATGAATTAGTACTTTCCTCTTCCTAAATTCCACAATCAAAGCAACCAAGGAAAATACAGCTGCTAAAACCCAGGCGTATTGGATGTACATCTTTCCGGACAGGTAATAATCTAGGGACACTGAAGTAGCCACTATTATATTCATCATTAGGACATGGTAATTGAATAAAGATTTTGCCTTCTCATTTTTATAATCAGGTAACATACACAAATTGAAAATTCCGGCAAGTATTTGTAAAATACCGTAAATCCATTTTTAATCCTCAATCAAAGTCACTCCTCCCAAAATGAAAAGGAATCCATTAATCAGAAATACAATCTTCGAAAGCCTGTTTTTCTTTTTCTCGTTCATTTCCTTGTGTATCCAAATCTATTTATTGAGTCTGGAATTTTTCAATAGTAAAGTCCAATAAATCAGTCCCACCAGATTTTCCATGTCCAGGAACAATTATTTTAGTTTCCCCATATTTTGATTTCAGGTAACTTACAGTAGCAGACCATTCCCCCACATTGGCATCTTCCAAATTTCCTTTTCCTGCTCCTATTGACTTTATCAAACAACCTCCAAAAAGAGCTTTGTCTTTTGGGAAATACCCAATGACGTTATCAGCAGTATGTCCTTCTCCCAAAAAATCACATATAACATTTTCATCTCCTATTTTTAATTCGAGGAAGCCATCAAATCCATTTTGTGGTAAAGTTTTATCTCCAGTATTGGCTAATTCGATAGTTTGATTATTGGCATAGGAAGGTATGTCTTTTTTATGAAATTCATTTAATCCTCCAAGACAATCTACATGAAAATGGGTAACCACAATTCCTTTCACTTTACAGTGAAGTGAGTTTTCAATAAAACTTAGCAACTCAACAGAAGTAGCATCATCTGCAGGGGTATCAAATACAATGGCTTCACCTTCATCAATCACTATCATTCCATTACACCCAACTTTCCCAAAATCCTGGGTATTTAAATAGGAAATATGAACAAAAGTATTTTCTGAAACCTGTTCAATTTTAAGGTCTTCAGTTTCGTATCCTTCAAAATTATTTTTGTTTTTGCATCCGAATGTGAGCAATAGCATTAATAAAAAAATGTAGCAGTTTGTTTTCATTAGAACTGGTTGGTTTAGCTGAAAATATTGAAGCTCTAATCTAATAATAAATCACCAGTGTGAAGTAAATTTATTAATTTCAACCTGGTAAAAATCTTGATTAATTTATTTTTTAAAGTTGCAATAAAATGGATTCCCATTTTCCAATGAGCGTAAAAACCCCCTTCGATTAAATGAATATGTACTTCAAGATTATTCTGTTGATGGTTTCCTCTATTTTCTGTTCATTAATTTTCTTTTTCTTAATTTGAGCATAAAACAATCATGAAGATATATAACAGTATATTAACCCTAATTTCACATCAATTTCATAATTCACATTTAATGCTTAAATCACCATTCTCAATATTTCTTCTACTCCTATTTCTTAATGGATGCAACAAAACAGAAATCAAAAAAGAGATCATTAACAAGAAAGTAAACATTGATACAAAAAAAGAAAAAATTCAATCTACGATCCCGACAGTTAAATCATCTCTTCCCTGGGATAAATTACAAGATTCATTGCGAACAGAACTTCTTAATCAAAAAGATAATGAATTTCTAAAGTCTAGTATTTTACAGGAATTGTACCTCCGTAATTTGGTTCATCAGGAAAAGGACAGTATCCATATTAACATTCCCTTTAATCTACATGAATTTGATTGCAGTGCTCCAGATTGCTATACTACTCATTTGAAATTTAGTTTTAAGGCAGAAAAGAAATTCCAGATTCCTGAGCATATTCCTTTCCTAGAATTCGAACAAGGCTGTATTCCTTCATCTGACACCATTTCTGGAATTTTTGAATTATCCGAATCTAACGATAATGCTGTGACTTTTTATAATGAAAAGCAGCAGAAGTTGCTTATTATTTTAAAGGAAGATCAAAGAAAGGAATTTGCCTATTACTTCATAGGAGTTCCTCTAAAAAGTATTACTACTCAAACTTTAGATCATTTTTTCGAAGAATTTAATGAAGAAGATGAAAATGCTTTAGTTCCCTATCGAAGTTCTTCTTTAATAAAAAATGATTATTGGGAATTTCTAGACTAAAACTGCTTCTTCTTTTTTTCTTAGAAGTATTTCAATACAATCAATTAACTTTAACACTTCATTTTTTTAAACATAAATCTAACATGTCAATTAGAAAAGAAGACGCACTAGAATACCATAATAAAGATATTCCTGGAAAAATAGAAGTTGTTCCTACTAAAAACTCCAATTCACAAAGGGATTTGGCCCTGGCTTATTCCCCCGGTGTAGCATTCCCTTGTCTGGAAATTGCAAACAACAAAGAAGATGTTTATAAATATACTGCAAAAGGAAATTTAGTAGCGGTAATTTCGGATGGAAGTGCAGTTTTAGGATTAGGAAATATTGGCCCGGAAGCCTCCAAACCAGTGATGGAAGGAAAAGGTATTCTATTTAAAATCTTCGCAGGAATTGATGTATTTGACATTGAACTAAATACCTCTGATATCGATGGTTTTGTCAATACGGTAAAGGCTATGGAGCCTACTTTTGGTGGAATCAATTTGGAAGATATCAAAGCACCCGATTGCTTTGAAATTGAAAGACGGTTGAAAGAAGAAATGAATATTCCTGTAATGCATGACGACCAACACGGGACAGCCATAATATCTGGAGCAGGTTTATTAAATGCTGTGGAAGTTGTAAGGAAAAAACTTTGTGATATTAAAGTGGTAGTATCAGGAGCTGGAGCAAGTGCTATCTCATGCCTTAAAATTATTATTGAACTAGGGGTAAAAAAAGAGAATGTAATTGTATGTGATAGTAAAGGGGTAATCAGAAATGACCGGGAAAACTTATCAGGTTTAAAAAAGGAATTTGCAACTTCTGTAGATGTGAATACTCTGGAGGAAGCAATGGAAGGATGCGATTTTTTCCTTGGGCTTTCTATGGCCAATGTAGTTACTCCAAAAATGCTGTTGAAAATGGCAAAAGACCCAATAGTTTTTGCCCTGGCTAATCCAGATCCGGAAATAGATTATAACCTGGCAATGGAAACCAGAGACGATTTGATTATGGCCACAGGCAGATCAGACTTTCCCAATCAGGTGAATAATGTTTTGGGGTTTCCCTTTATTTTTAGGGGCGCACTGGATGTAAGAGCCACCAGCATCAATGAGGAAATGAAGCTGGCTGCTGTTAAAGCTATTGCAGATTTGGCAAGGACACCAGTTCCAGATATTGTGGTAAAAGCCTATAATGAAACGGCTATCACTTTCGGAAAAAAATACTTTATACCCAAACCATTTGACCCTCGATTATTGACCACAGTTACACCAGCAGTAGCCAAAGCGGCTATGGACTCTGGTGTAGCCCAATTGGAAATTACAGATTGGGAAGCCTATGAAACTTCCCTTATCAAGCGAATGGGTAATGATGATAATTTGTTAAGAGTTTTAACCCAACGAGCAAAGCAAAACCCTAAAAAAATTGTTTTTGCTGAAGCGGAAGATCCAAGGATTTTAAAAGCTGCCCAAATAGCGTTGGATGAAGGCATTGCCACCCCGATTCTGCTGGGAGATCCTACAAAAATTCAAAAAATAATTAAAGAGTATCATTTAAGCCTGGAAGGGGTGAAAATTATTGATCCTCGAAGTGAGGCCACCAGCCCTACCCTTAAAAAATATGCTGAAACCCTTTTCAAAAAAAGACAGAGAAGAGGCTACAATTTGTATGAGGCTCAGGTAAGGATGAAAATGAAAAATTATTTTGGAGCAATGATGGTAGATCAGGGAGAAGCAGATGCTTTAATTTCAGGAATTACCAGAAATTATGCAGAAACCATAAAACCGGCTCTGGAAATTATTGGAACCTATCAGGCAGGTAAAAAAGTATCGAGTATGTATCTGATGCTAACTAAGAAAGGTCCGGTTTTCTTTGCTGATACTACAATTATTCCAAAACCAACTGTGGAGGAATTAGTAGACATCACCAGACTAACTGCTGAGTCTGTAAAAAAAGGATTTAATATTGAACCAAGAGTAGCCATGCTTTCTTATTCCAATTTTGGAACATCGGATGATGAGGAAGTACGGACAGTAAGAAAAGCGGTGGAAGTCTTAAGAAAAGAAGACCCCGAATTGGTGGTAGATGGGGAAATTCAAGCCAACATAGCTTTCAATAAACAAGCTTTACAGGATAATTATCCCTTTTCTGACTTGGTAAATGGAGAACCAAATGTGCTTGTTTTCCCAAATCTTTCAGCAGCTAATATTTCCTACAAATTGTTGCAAACATTGGGTAATGCTGAAGCCATTGGTCCAATACTTTTAGGAATGAAAAAGCCAGTGCATATTTTGCAATTGGGTAGTTCGGTAAGAGAAGTGGTAAATATGATTACCATTGCCACAATTGATGCACAGGGGTAATATTGTTGTTTTATTAATTAGAGAACAGGCACTAAGTCATTTGGTACTTGTTTTTTTTGTTTTTAAGTGAATGAGGAGAAAAATCCCTAACTTTAAAAAAATCAATCACTTCCCATACAAACCAAAAACCTTATGAAAATTATTCTTACCCTTTTTATATGTATCTCCTTTCCAGGAAGTTTCAACTTTGCTTTTTCGCAAAGGAATATGAATCAAAACACTTTTAAATCCAATTCCAAAAGTGACTATTTAATGAGAAGAAATGATAGCTATTTCAATTATACTCAACAAGACCAAAATAACATTGGGAGAGTAAGCCAATTCACTAAGGACAATGAAATGATATTTGAGGTAAGAACTTTGATGAATGTAAAGGCGAACAGGTTTTTGGCTGTTTTTAACCTGACTCAGGTGGGAAAAACTGCTGTAGAAACAGATAAATTAATAAATGACCGAATCAAAAATTTTACAAATGATGTAAAATCATTATCTGTAAATGACCAGGATATTTATATTGATATGATTTATCTCATCCCTACTTTCGAATTTGAAGTGGAGAAAAAGCTTTTCAGTCCGAGTAATTACAATGAAGTTCCCAAAGGGTTTGAAATGCAGAAAAATGTGCATATCTCATTCTCTGATATTAATAAAATTGATGATTTGGTAACAATGGCGGCACAAAATGAAATCTATGATTTAGTAAAAATTGATTTTTTTGTGGACAATACGGAGGGGGTTTATGATACTTTAAGAGAAAGATCAGTCAATTATATTAACAAGGAATTAAAAACTTTTGAAAAATTAAACATAAATTTTAAGGATGAATTTCATGTGGTGAAGGAACATACCCAAACTATTTATCCCGATTCCCAATACTCTGATTACGAATCTTTTGTAAGCCAATCTGTTGATGCGATAAAAAAGAATTCGGGAGTTTCGACTATTAGAAAACCAATTACCGTGGCCTACGATCAAATTCCCTATTCCGAGTTTCATATCGTAATTAATCCTGAAATCCTCGAACCCGTAATTCAGTATGTTTATACTATGCAGGTAAAATATATCCTCGATAAACCAGAATCGAAAAGTAAGAAGGAATATATTTTGGTGTCTCCAAATGGAGATATGAAAAGGTTGGAGATTGAGTAAATAAATCCCTCTCTATTTTAAATAACAAGTAAAAAATTAATCGAAGGAGTTATTAGATTTAATCCGAACTACTAAACAAGGAAATGAAAAAATTTGAAGGAAAAAATGTCTTTGTAACTGGAGCCGGAAAAGGTATTGGATATGATATCTGTAGTCAGTTTGCCAAGGGAGGAGCTATTGTTGGACTTAATGATATGGATAGTGATCTTGCCAATAAAGCAGCAAGAGAAATTAATTTGAAACTTGGTTCAGAGAAAGTATTCCCCTACCCTGCCAACATTGCCCAGGTAAACAATTTAGAAAAAAAAGTTTCAGCTTTTTCTGAGAAGTTCGGAGGCATACATATTCTGGTGGCCAATGCCGGGATCACCAACTATGGAGCTTTCCTGGAATGCACTCCGGAAAGTTTTGATCAATTGACTTCAGTTAACCTCAGAGGTTCTTTTTTCTCTTCTCAATATGCTGCAAAAAAGATGATCGCCCAAAAATCCGGTGGACGAATCATTTTAATGTCCTCTGTTACAGGCGTTCAGGCACATGATAATTTAGCAGCTTATGGTATTACCAAAGCTGGTATTCGCATGATGGCGAAAACACTTGGGTTTGAATTAGGCAAATACAGCATAACCGTAAATGCAGTTGGACCAGGCGCTACGATTACGGAAAGGACGCTAGAAATCGATCCTAATTATGAGGAAAATTGGAATAAAGTTGCCCCAAATAAAAGAACTGCCAGAACGGAAGACATTTCCTCAGCTGTGTTATTTTTAGCAAGTGAAGAAGCCAGACATATCACCGGGCAAACTTTAATGGTAGATGGCGGCTGGACAATTCACAGTCCGCTGCCTGATGGAGGGGCATAATTATTAAGGTATTTCTAATTTCGATTCAACAAAACCCCTTTAGAATAGTGTAGCTCGTCAGAATCATCAAGAATAATACAATCAATTCCATTTAATTGGTTAATTAATTCCAAGCCTTTTTCCTCCCCCATAATAAAAACGGCAGTTGCCAAAGCATCAGCCAGTTCGGCATTAGTAGTAATAATGGTTACACTCTTCAATCTGGTTACTGGGAAACCAGTTTTGGGATTAATAATGTGGGAATATCGTTTTCCCTCTATTTCCACAAACTTTTCATAATTCCCAGAAGTAACAACTGCTTTATTGGAAATATTGAGCCAGGAAAATGCTTGAACCTTCAAATTAGGATTGGCTATTCCAATAGTCCAAGGTTTTCCATCAGGTTGATTTCCCCAGGCTATTAAATCTCCACCGGCATTTACAATTCCACTTCTTACCCCATTTTTTATTAATATTGATTTTACCTTTTCAGCTGCATATCCTTTACCAATTGCCCCAAACCCTATTTTCATTCCTTTGTTTTTAAGGAAAACTGAAACGTTGTTTTCATCTAGAAATATATTTCTATAATTGATCAATTTCACCGATTCACTGGCAATAGCACTATCAGGGAGACTTTTCATATTCGTATCAAAATGCCAGAGTTGATCATCTATAGAACCAAAAGTGAGATCAAAAGCACCATTGGTCAATTCAGAGACTTTCCCTGCTCTCCTTATTAATTCAAATAATTCTCTATCCACCTGTACTTGCTGAATACCTGCATTTTTATTAATCAGCGAAGTCTGGCTATTTTCTTTCCAGGAGGATATAAGGTTTTCTATTCTTTTTATTTCAATGATAGCCATCTGAATTTGCGAGTTTGCTTTTTCAGCACTATTGCCAACCACTACAATTTCAAACCGGCTTCCCATTAGCAATAACTCCTTCCTAAATATCCTTTCTTCCTGCTTGGGGAAACTTCCTTGCCCATTAATTAAATGGGGAGTTAGAAATAAAAAATAAAGCAGGTTTTTAAAATACATTTTTGGTATAAAATCATAAAAAAGGATCACTAATCTAAAGTAATCCTTTTTAAATTTAAAAATAATTCTTTTTTAAGTAGTTAGACAAAATTTAGTAGATTGAGTTTTGCCTCAATTCACTTATATATTATAGTACTGATATTAAGTTTAGAATGCCTGAGTAACTTGCGAAGCCACAGGTTGATTGTTTAATTTTATCACCTGGGTTTTCCAATCATTATTGGCCACTAATATCAATTTTCCATTAGGAGTATTGATCATGGCTAGGTCTTTTGCATCATAAGGGGCAAAAAATCCACTTTTTGTATATGGCATTGCTTTAAAATTCCCTTTGCCATCACCTAATAAAAGTTTACCATAGCTCGCATCATTCCTTGTGGTTTCTACCTCCGAAACAAATAGATTTCCTGCAGTTAATACATCAAGGTTACCATCCAGATTAAAATCTTCTATTATCATTCCATTAATGGCAGACATTTGAACATCATTTGGTAATTTTCTCATTTCAAAATTACCATTTCCTCTATTTTCAATATAGCTAGAAGCAAAGTTCCAAACCTGGTAATGCAATGATGCTTCTAAATCCTGAGTGGAATAAATTTCACTTAGATTGGCATCAGCAAAAGAATTATAGTCCCTAAATTTGTATTCAATGGCTGGAACCTGCTCTGATGAACATTGCCTTCCCCTTACCGGATATTGTACTCCATCATTGTAATACCCCAATACAATGTCCAACTTCTTATTTTTGTCATAATCATAAGCATACACATCAAATGATTCATTTTCATTTGCCTGATATTTGTAATTCAATCCATTGTTACCAGCAATCAAATCCATATCACCATCCTTATCAAAATCTCCTGCAGCCAAACTAAACCACCAACCTGTGGACTTTTCAAAACCATAAGCTTCAGTCATGTTTTCAAACTTTCCACCTGTATTTTTAAAGAAAGTAATCGGCATCCATTCCCCAGTGATTACCAAATCAAGTAGATCATCATTGTCATAGTCAATCCATAAGGCAGTAGTTACCATACCAGGCGCTACTAAATCAGGAGCAATCTCTGCAGTTACATCGGTAAATTTCCCTCCATCATTTCTAAGAATATAACTTTTAGCTGGAATTGGATAAGATTTTGGCACTTGTCTTCCTCCAACAAATAAATCTAAATCACCATCCTTATCAAAATCAGCTGGAATCACTTTTGAACCGCTGGTAATCATTTCCGGAAGCGCATCAACTGCTTTTTCAAATTGTCCTTTTCCATCATTTAAATATAACCTATCCTGATATAACGGATGACTTGCTTTATACTCATTTCCTCCGCTAACTACATAAAGATCCAAATCACCGTCACCATCTGCATCAAAAAATTCACAGCCCATATCCTCACTTCTTTTATCGGCAATAAGCATTTCACTTACCATTTCGGAAAACGAACCATCACTATTTTGAAGGAAAAATACACCAGAGGTATCTTTTGCACCGCCAATGAAAAAATCTTCCAATTGATCTCCATTAATATCAGCTACTGCGATTGTGGGGCCAAACTGGGACATTTTGTGAGGAAGCAGTACTTCCATATCAAAGTCATTATGATCGTTTTCCTTATGCCTGTGGTTCAGTTTTATTTCTTCAGTAATATCAGTAAACAATTGCGTTTCCTTCAACTCTTTCGCTCTGGTTTCTGGTAAATTTGCTTCTGAATAATTTACAGTAACCACTTGATTAGCCGTTACATTTTCTAAAACCTGCTTTTTACCATCTGGCCAGGTAACTGTAACCTTTTGTACAGCATCTTTTTGCCCAACACCAAAATGAATTCTTGGCTCAACAGAAGACTGGAAGCCTCTGGTTAAAGTATGTTCCTGATATTGTATAGAATCATTATTTTCCAAAGTGATACTGGCTCCTATACCAAACTGGTTGTTATTAGGACCCTTGAGCTCAAATCTTAAATAATTTGCCAAACCCATATCCACCGTTTTATTTTCAAAAAGGGCAATTACAGTATCAATATTATTGATAATGATATCAAGATCACCATCATTATCCAGATCTGCATAGGATGATCCATTAGAATAACTTTTAAAAGAAAGCCCCCAGTCTTTAGTTACCGTTTGAAAAGAAAGATCTCCATTATTTTTAAAAGCATAATTATCAATAGTTTCTGATGGCATTTTATAGGTAAGCTCCAAATAATCCTTATTATCTTCCTGCTTCCCAAAATATGTTTTTCCATCAATTTTTTTAAAGTAATCTTTATTATTAATATCTCTCCTAGTTCCATTAGATACTACTAAATCTTTCCATCCATCATTGTCCAAATCTGCAAACAGTGGCGACCAGCTCCAGTCTGTTAGTGCAACCCCAGCCAATCTCGAAATATCACTAAAATGAGGTAAACTATCTGTTCCAATACCATTGTTTAGCTGCAAGCTATTTTGCATGTACTGATAGTGAAAACCCAGATTAACACCTTCCCAAAATTTAGGAGGATTCATACTTGCCATATTCGCTTTTGATCTTCTATTATCTTCAGGAGTCATATCCACCTGCATCAAATCAAGCAATCCATCATTATTATAGTCCGCTACATCCACACCCATTCCATAAAATGCAATATGTTGGGTAGTAGGTCTAACTTTATCTGTAAAGGTGCCATCACCATTATTAAAGTAAAAATAATCTGGAGTAGCAAAATCATTGGAAACATAAATATCAGGCCAACCATTTTGATCAAAATCACCCACAGTAGCACTCAGAGAAAGCCCATAAGACGTTAAACCAGCAGTTTCTGTTACATCAGAAAATGTACCATCACCATTATTTTTATATAAATGATCTGACTTTTCATTAATAGCCTCATCCATAAAAAACCTATAGGTCACATTTTGTGTTTTAAAGGAGGCTGGAGGATAATTGGCCACATATAAATCGAGATCACCATCTTTATCATAATCAAAAAAAGTACCCTGGGTTGAATTTCCATCATCAGCAATACCAAATTCTTCTGCCCGCTCACTAAAGGTCATATCTCCATTATTTACAAAAAGTTGATTCTTAGTAGTATTGAATACTCCAGACACACTCACATAAATATCTAAAAATCCATCTGCATTTACATCTGCCATAGTAACTCCAGTTATCCATCTGTCATCACTTTCTACACCTGCTTTTTCGGTAATATCCTCAAACTTCATATCCCCTTTGTTGAGGTATAGTTTGTTAGAAACCATATTTCCGGTAAAATATAAATCCTGAAGGCCATCATTATTGATATCACCTACAGCCACTCCACCACCCATATAAATGTAGGGATAAGTGAAATAATTAATAGAATCATTTTCATGTAGGCGATTCTCAAATGTAACTCCTGCAGCCTGAGGGTCAAGTAATTCGAAAATTTTTGGTTGATTTGAATCAGCTTCCTTTCGGGGAGATTCACAGGAAAAAAATAGGGAAATAACCGGTATAAAAACCAACAGATAATTGCGTAAATTCATTTTCATAATCCTTATTCTCAAAATTTGATGTCGGTAAAAAGCTCTCTAATTTAATCATTAAACTTAATTAATAATTCCTGATTTATTAGAGGGTCAATGTGAATCAGTTCTTTCATTATGCGAAATTATAGAATTATTTTGTGGAAAATAAAGCCTTGTTTCGTTTTTTGAGCAAAAGAAAATTTACCTAAAAATTAATCTTAATTTCATCTTTAATACATGATTATATACTCTATTTGAGCCTATGTCCTGGACCAACTATCATAGCCACACTTACTATAGTGATGGCAAATTTGAACCCGAAGTATATGTACAACAAGCCATTGCCATAGGAATAAAAGCCTATGGATTTTCCTGTCACTCTCCATTTAATGGTGGACATGGTTGGAATATGGCATTAGACCAGCTCGGTAAATATTGTGAAGAAATATTGGTATTGAAAGATAAATATAAATCTAAAATCCAGCTTTATCTTGGTATGGAAGTAGATTATATTCCCAATATAATTGGTCCAAAATCAGCCCATATTCTTCAAAGTAAATTGGATTATACTATTGGTTCTATTCATTATACGGGTACTTTTTCCGATGGCAGATTTTGTGAGATAGACGGATCACATCAATTTTTTCTGGAAGGATTAAATAAAATCTATGGGGGAAATATAAAATTCATGATCAAAACCTATTACCAACTCATGAGAGAAATGCTGGAAAATGAAACTCCTACTATCCTTGGTCATATGGATAAAATTAAAATTCAGAATGAAGGAGGGCATCTGTTTGGAGAAGATGAGCTTTGGTATCAAAATGAAGTGGAAAAAACGCTTGATTTAGTAAAGTCCAAGGGAGTAATAATTGAGGTAAATACCAGAGGAATTTATAAAGGAATAACAAAAGAGCCGTACCCATCTAGAGTCATTCTAGAGCAAATTAAAGCTAAAGGAATTTCCATTATGCTCAACTCGGATGCTCATATCCCTTCTGAAATTGACAAGGGATTTAGGGAAACAACAGAATTATTACAAGGAATAGGATTCCAAAAATTAATGGCGTTGGATAATGGAAAATGGAAATCTTTTGGGTTTAATGAAAATGGTTTAATATTTTGAGCCAATGAAAATATTATATGCTATTCAGGGAACAGGAAACGGACATTTGAGCAGAGCAAGAGATGTAATCCCAATATTGCAGAAAAAAGGAGAACTTGAGATACTTGTCAGTGGAAGTGAATCAGAAATAAAACTACCTTTTGAAATAAAATACAATCTAAAAGGATTAAGCTTTGTTTTTGGTAAAAATGGAGGAATTGACTGGATTACCACTGCAAAAAAGCTGCAGTCAAAAAGTTTTCTAAAGGACTTAAAACATATTCCTATAGAAGGTTATGACTTGATAATCAATGACTTTGAACCACTTACAGCCTGGGCATCCATTATAAAAAAACAGAAATGTATTTCCCTGAGTCATCAAAGTGCAGTGCTTTCAGAAAAATCTCCTCAACCAAAGGGAATTGCTCCATTTAGCAAGTGGGTTTTGCATAATTATGCCCCTACAATCCACAAATTTGGATTTCATTTCGATAGATTTGATAAAGACATTTATACTCCAGTCATTCGTAAACAAATAAGAGAAAGAACTCCACAAAACCTGGGGCATTATACTGTTTATCTTCCTGCCTATGAAGAAAAAAAACTCATAGACAAACTTAGTAAACTTGATCAGGTAAAATGGGAGGTTTTTTCCAAAAGAAGTAAAGCCATTTCCCATTTTGAAAATGTAACCATTTATCCCATCAGTGAAGAACGATTTTTAAAAAGCTTTACCGAATCAGCGGGTGTCCTTTGTGGAGCAGGTTTTGAAACTCCTGCAGAAGCACTATTTCTAAGGAAAAAACTATTGGTTATCCCTATGAAAGGGCAATACGAGCAACAATGCAATGCTGCTGCGCTCAAATTTATGGGAGTTCCGGTAATCAAAAACCTCAAGAAAAAGAATTTACCTATTATCTCAGACTGGATCAATCATGGGAAAGTCATCCAGGTAGATTACCCTGATATTACTGAACAAGTAATTGATAGTTTACTTGAAAAGGCAAAAAATATTGAGCCATATAAAGAACAAACCAAATTTAAACTCCCGTTTGCTTATAATTAATTTACTTTTGTGAGATAATTAAGGCAATTGGATAAATCAAAATTCAAATATCACCCCTTTTACTGTGAGGAAAATATATGGCATTTGGCAAATGAAATAGTGGTTCAATTTCAGCAATCATTTGTATTATTCATATCGTCTCCCCATGAAATATTTCCAATCTGGAATCAGGATCAGTCTTCAGGACCGGAAGAGGTACTGTTTTGGGATTACCATGTTATCTTTTTGGTTTACGAAAACCAATGGAAAATTTTAGATTTTAACACCCTTCTTTCCTTCCCTGAAAATGCAAAGATATATTTTAACCAATCATTCCGGCCTGAACATGTTTACCATTTTATTTACCCTCCTCATTTTAAATTTATCGAAACTGATACCTATCTCAATAAGTTTTCATCTGACAGATCTCATATGCAAGAAGCCTCTGGAGACTTCCTTAAGCCACCACCACCTTGGTCTGTCATCAATCAAAACTTAAAACCAAATTTTTCAGATTTCATTAATTTTAATTCCAAAAAATTAGGAGAAATTCTTAATCTTGAGGAGGTTTTGAATTTTATTTCCAAAAAACAAAAATGAATTCTTATCTATTCGTTTATGGAACCCTAATGAAAGACTTCCCCAATGCAATGGCTGAATTCCTTCATAATCATAGTAATTTCGTAGGAAAGGGAACCGTAAACGGAATTTTATATAGTGTTACGAACTGGCATTTCCCTTATCCTATTGCCGTTCTAAATAGCCAAGACCAGAAAATATTTGGTGAAATTTTCCATATCTATCCAGGAAAAATCAAAAAGGTATTTGATGTATTAGACCAATATGAAGGTGTGGGAGAGCAATTCTCACAACCTAATGAATACACAAGAACTGAAGTAAGTATTTCCATTTCCGAACAAGAAAAAGTCCTGAAATGCTGGATTTATTCCAGTTCGAAAACAAGCCACAATCTTTCTGTAATTAAATCTGGAAATTTCCGGCAATTCCTAAAAGATAATCCCTGCTAGATATTAAGAAAATCTTCCACATCTTTGGCAGATTGTTCAGGAACTTCATCAAAAGGAAAATGCCCTACATTTTGATAAGTAATTAACCTTACATTGGTTATCATTGATTTAAAATTACTGGCATTATCCACTGGGATAATTTTATCTTTTTCACCCCACAACAGCAAAGTTGGTGTGGTTATCTCACTCACTTTGTTGTGCTTATTAGTCGATTGCTCAATGATATTACCCAACAAAGCTTTTCTATTGCCTTCTCTAAGTAACATTGAGTGATTTAAGTCTACCATTGACTGAGTAATCAGTTTATGATCTGCATAAATTTGTTTCAAACTTTGCTTAATCCACGCCTTAGGAGTTATAAAATTCAATCCACTTTTTGGCACAAGGGATTGGATAATCCGCATGGCTGGAAACATACTGGTTTCATAAACATGATTAAAAGAGGTTGGGGCAATCAAAACCATCTTTTCAACATAGCCAGGATACTGATCCGTAAACTCATAGGTAATCTGCCCACCAAGGGAATTTCCCAACAAGTAAAACCGCTTTAATTCCAGAGAATCAACAAATTCTTTTACGAAATTGATATAATATTTTAGAGAGTAATCATTTTCCTTATTTGGTCCGGTAATACCAAACGCAGGTAAATCCATTCGAATTACCCTGTATTTTTTACTTAAGACTTTGGCCCATTTGTCCCATATAAAAAGTGCTCCAGGACTACCATGAATCATAAGAAGGACTTCTCCTTCTCCTTGGTCTTTATAATGGACTTCATGATGATTAACAATGGTGAATTTTGATGAGTAATCAGCAAATTTCTCTTTGATTTTACCTACCTCTATATCCTTATAAAACATATAAAAAAATTTAATCAAAAATAACAACCAACTACTTTAGTTGTGTTAGTAAATAGGGAATAAAAGGTAAAAGTATAAGTTGGTATTCTAAGCACCTTACCCTAAAACATAACATCGCTTTAAATATTATGTTTGAGCTGGGTTAACCTTGCTATTTACAAATTAGTTAATTCTTCTTGTAATTTTTTGGAAAGTTTCGAAACAACCAAATTATAAGAATGGTCGATCCAGTGTTTCAATTCATTATCAGAAAGTTCTCCATCTATTTTTATGGTATTCCAATGTTTTTTATTCATGTGATATCCAGGCAAAACTGTATCATATTTTTCTCGTAAAGCAACAGCTTCTTCTGGATCACACTTTAGATTGATACTTTCAAAGTTAACAATATCTGTGAGTGCAAACATTTTTCCCATTACCTTAAATACCAGGGTAATTTCATCAAAAGGAGTTTCCTCAATCACTCCGTTTTTTTTTAGGCAATAGTCTCTGTATTCCTCTATATTCATAATAAACGCACTACATTATTGAAACAAAAAATTGAGAAAAAAAATCCAGAATTATGAAATAAAATGATATTATTTGAAAAGAAAATTGTTTAGGTTAGGTTGAATTCTGAATTATTCATTCAGTACTCTAATTAAAATAGATTGGTAATGGATATTCAAGTCTTACAGTAATAAAGATTCAGGGTTTTCTCAATTCCATAAGGTACCTGGAAATTGATATCTTCTTGACAATCATTAACATCAGATGCTTAACTTAGCTGTATTTATACCGTGAACAATAGAGTCATATTTTTTTCCAAACTACTTTTTTTACACTATGACTATTTCTTCATTTTCCGAAAATCAATTACTCTATCTTTATCAAACTACAGGAGATTCCCAATTTCTGGTACGCCTGCTTAATCCTTATCAAATAAAAATAAAAAAGCTTTGCAAATATTATTTTTCGAACCCTGAGGATCAACAGGATTATTACATGGACATTATAGAAAGCTTAATTCTAAAACTGAAAACCCAAACCATAAAAGATCTAAATGCCTGGATTTTTATATTCGTCCGAAATTTTTGCCTGACTAAAATTGGTAAACAAAACAAGGATAAAGCTATTTTCCAACCTGGAAAAGGAAATTATGAAATGCTTGAATATATGGAAGAAAAGGAAAGAACAGAATTTGAAGCACTGGAAGAAGCCATTTATTATGTATTAAAGTACCTTTCTCCTCAACAAAAAACTTGTTTGGAATTATTTTATCTCAAGGGAAAAAGCTATAAGGAAATTAATAATATTACCGGATATGAATTGAGAAAAATCAAAAGCTATATCCAAAATGGAAAACGAAGAATGAAATCAATTCTTGAGAAAATTGCACCCATACTCCTAAATCAGGAATTATTGATTACATAATACTAACAGGGAGGAAAGTCACAAAATAATTACCCATAAATTCTATTGAGCACACCTGCAAGCCTGATACCAGCCTGTAATAATCTTTTATTTACAATGGCCAGATGGTCAAAATTATACCTGTAGTTAATCTTTTTATGTTCTGGAAGATCATAAACAGTTTCCCTATAACTCATAGATTCATACGCCCAGTCCAATACTTTTGATCCTTGCAAAGTTTTTATTTCATCCTTTTCAACATATTTTATACTTTCAGCATATTCAGTATAACTCAATTGTTGAGCATCAATTATTCCAGAATCCCAAACCCGATGCAAGTTTGATTTTTCCCAAAAATATTCTACTTCCACATCATTTCCTCCTCGATCTTCACCATTTCCAACATGCAATGGCTGATGAATATCTCCTATTAAATGGATAAGACAACGTAGGGCAAAAAGTTCATCCTCCATTGAAAAGTTCTTGGATTCTAATTCTACAATCAGCCTATTAATAGCAACAATGACATCACCC
>JAHQVQ010000148.1 GCA_019634305.1 Flammeovirgaceae bacterium
AGCTTCCTGGTCGGTGGGGTAATGTAATAATCCGTAAATTAATCCGGCTGCGTATGCATCTCCGGTTCCTACCCTGTCAATAATATGGGTTACATCAAAAACCTGGGTCTTGAGCATTTCCTTTCCATTCCAAATTTTTCCCCGGATAGTATTATGAGATGCATTTAAGGATTCCCTATCCTTATCCGCCACCTTTTTAATATTTGGAAAAGTTTTCATTGCTTTTTGTGCCAATTCACTGAATTTTAAACTTTCTTCGGTTTCCAATAGAAGTCGTAAATCACTACTTCCTGCTATAATTACATCACTTCCTGCAACTAATGCTGGTAAAATTTCCTGTGGAGACTTCCCGTAATTCCACAATTTCTGCCTGTAAGTAACATCTGCAGAAACCATTACTCCCAGCTTATTCGCTGCTTTGATAGCGGCAAGACAAGTGGCTGCGGTATTTTCAGAAATTGCTGGAGTTATTCCTGTCCAGTGAAACCAGTCTGCTCCTTTCAAGATTTCCTTCCAATCGAAAGTATCCGGCAACATATTGGCAAATGCAGAATGGCTTCTGTCATATACTACTGTACTTGATCGATGCACAGCTCCACTTTCCAAAAAGTAGATGCCCATTTCATCTCCACCATATTGAACTTGGGAAGTATTCACCCAATGCCTCCTCAAAAACTGTGTAGCTGATCTTCCGATTAGGTTATCTGGAAACATAGTAACATGCATTGCCTGCATTCCAAAATAAGCTAGTGAAACAGCAGTATTCGCTTCTCCTCCACCGAAGGTAAGTTCAAGCTGATCGCTTTGTGAAAACTTGGCATACCCTGGAGGTTTTAGCCTCATCATTACTTCACCAAAAGTTACAATTTTCTTCATCCTTATTTCCTGCTTTAATTCTAATGCAAGATAATACCTATATTTTTTAGAGAAAAATCAAAGAGACGGGGAGGAATTCAAAGCACCTGTAAATTGTAGAAAAGTACTGTTATTTTATAAGAAGACGGGTTGTTAAGATAATTCCAATGAAAAATCAGCTAATGCTATAAAACATTTCTTTCCACTTCATCCAACCATTTTTCTCCATTTTATATATTACACCAACCTGGAATCCGCAATCTCCTCTACATACATAAAAACATTCAAGATATGCATATTTAGCATTTTTTGAATAGAATGGTCTCCCAACTCTTATTAGTCCTTTAAATGAAGTATCAGTTCTCCAGATTTCAGGAAATTTATCTTCTGATATTAAATCAAATTTAAAATCTAAATTTCCATTGGAGTTTAACTTTTGAATATTTTCTTTCTTTTGTTTTAACAAGTATTTTAGATCGAAATAATCATTTTCTAATTTTAGCTTAGTCAATTCTTCCAATTCAATACTTAAATTTAATTCATTATAATTAATGGTTTCATCCAAAATTTTACAATTTTCAGGAAACTCATAATCATTTAGGATATAATCAAATAAATATAAATTGTCTTGTTTGGAATGACATGAAATCAGCAATCCCAAACAAAGCATGCAGATACGAATAAAATTCACAATGTTCATATAGTTACAACTATAACAATTTTAATGAATATCTGTCCTATTCTAATAATCATTAGTACTTTTCTCCTTTTTATATCCAATAAATCAAAAACCTTTACAATATTATTTTGTATCTTTACGGTATAATAGTAGTGAAGTATCTTTCCGAAAATTCCCCGATTGTATAATCCATCCTTCACCGGGTCAACTGCCACAAAAGTGAAAAATTGAAGCGGTAAAATTATCTCTTTGGGAATGAGTTAGTTAACACTCAGATTTTATCACTCGTGGACTACTTTTTATTATTCCACAATCTTATAATTGTTCAGGCGGAACAAAATTTAAAAATTTTTCATAAAACAAAATATATTGAATGGCGAAATCAAAAGAGACATTTGGCAAAAAAGAAAAAGAGAAAAAAAGACAAAAGAAAAAACAGGATAAACAACTGCGAAAAGAAGAACGCAAAGCAGCTGAGAGCGTAGAAATGACTGTCTATGTGGATGAATTTGGTAATCTTGTGGAAACCCCACCAGATCCTACTAAAAAGAAAAAGATAAAAGCTGAAAATATCGTAATCGGAGTTCCTAAGCAGGAAGACATTGAAGATGACCATATCAGAAGAGGTCGGGTAGAATTTTTTAATGACCAAAAAGGATTTGGTTTCATTAAAGATCTTGATTCAAGAGAAAAGTATTTTGTGCACGTAAATGGTCTTCTGGAAGAAATTAAGGAAAATAATATGGTAACTTTTGAACTTGAGCAAGGAATGAAAGGAATGAATGCTGTAAAAGTAAAAAAGTCAAAATAAGATATTACAGGTATCCATTTTTATGGGTTTCATATATATATTAAAACTATAATGGTTTTAGAAAAAAGCCTCCTGCTTCAATAAAGAAGGAGGCTTTTACTTTTTAGGCATTCAATTAATTTATGCTTATTCAATTCTCAATGTTTCCACCGGATTTAAATAAGCTGCTTTTATCGATTGAAAGCTAACAGTAATTATGGAGATTGCCAGGGTTATAAATCCTCCCAAAATAAAGGTAATTAAACTCAATTGTATTTTGTAAGCAAATGAGGATAACCACCAATCCATTAAAAACCAGCTAATTGGAGTAGCAATTAAAAATGCTATCCCAACCAAAATGGCAAACTCCCTGGTGAGTAAGACCGTAATTTGATTTACTGTGGCACCCATCACTTTCCGAATTCCCACTTCTTTCATTTTTTGTTCAGCTGAAAAGGAGGCCAGAGCAAAAAGCCCCAAACAGGCGATAAAGATGGCTGTAAAAGCAGCCACTGCAAATAATTTTCCTCTTCTTAAATCGGCCTCATAAAAAAGTGCCATCTGGTCATCCAGAAAATGATATTCGAATAAATGCCCAGGATCTACTTTATGAAGGATTTCCTCCATACTGGCAATGGTCTGGGTAATATTATCTCCGGAAATTTTTGTAGAAAAATAGTCAATTCTATGAACTGGATTTTTATGATAGGCAATGACCATAGGTTTCACTTCCTCATGCAATGATTGGAAATGGAAATCTTTTACAATTCCGATAATTCTGGTTTTAAAATCACCATGATTTAAAGGTTGTTCCGATCCACCATAATTTACTGCACTTATAATTAATTCCTGTTGGTCAGGCTGAGATAAACCCAGCAGTTTTGCTGCAGATTCATTAATTAAAATGGAAACAGAATCAGAGTTATTTGCCTCCCTAAAATTTCTTCCCTGTAAAAGTTCCACTTCAAATGTAGAAAGGAAATTTGCATCAGCACCAATAAAGTACAATTCTCTATGATTTGCACTTTCATTTGCCATGGCAGCTTTTACTCTTGCCAGATTTTTCCATTCTCCGGGAATTCTGGAAGAAACAGAGACATTTTTTACGGTTGCCAGCCCCAAATAACCATTCTTGATTGTTTCATATCCTCCTCTTACTGTTCCTGTATTTATATCTACAATCAAAAGATGTTCTTTGTTAAATCCTAAAGGCTTTTCCTGAATATAATTCATTTGTTTAATGGCAACCAAAGTAGCTACAATCATTACAATGGATATTGTGAATTGGAAAACCACTAATGCCCTTCTAAGATTTACAGCTCTTCCAGCATTTATTTTTATGCCTTTCAGTACACTTACAGGGTTAAAAGAAGATAAATAAAAAGCAGGATACATACCTGAAATTACTCCTATCATTATGGCCACTAGTAAAATCCCAATTAGAATGATAGGGTCAGTACTTAAGTTTAATGCTAATTCCTTCTGAGTAAAATTATTGGCAAATGGCAAAAGTACCTGGACCAAACCAAGCGCTATTACTAAAGCAATAAAAGTAGTGAGTAAAGACTCTGTGATGAATTGCCCAATTAATCCCAACCTTGCTGCTCCTACAACTTTCCTCACCCCAATTTCTCTAGCCCTTCCTGCAGATTTAGCCGTTGCCATATTCATATAATTAATAGAAGCAATTAAAATTAGAAATAAGCCAATTCCAGAAAAGATAAAGATATACCAGATATTGCCCGGAGAATTATTCATTCCCATTTCAATTTGAGAGGAATTGAAATGAATTTCTTTTAAAGATTGAAAATAAAGTGTAGGCGTATTATTATCCTCAGCCTCGATATTTTGTGCAACTAATTTATTTAGTTTATCTTCCAATTGAGTAATATAAGTTCCCTCCTTTATTTGTAGATAGGTCAGAAAATTATTTGAACTCCAATCTTTTCCTTCAAATCTTTCATACATTGGAAGAGCTTTAAGTGTATTGAAAGAGTACATAATCTGGAATTGCAAATGTGAATTTTTAGGAATATTTTCTAACACCCCGGTCACTTTGAATTGCATTTCTTCTCCCCTATCTGTGAGCACAATTTTACCCATCGGGGCCTCATCTCCAAAAAGTAATTTGGCCAGGTCTTCAGTAATAACTGCAGAATTTGGTTCTACCAGGGCTGTTTTTCTATCTCCCTGAATAAGGGGAAAATCAAAAACTTCAAAGAAATTCTGTTCAACAAATGAAAAATTCTGATAAGAGGAATTTTCTTCTTTTTCCTCCATCACTTTGGACCGACCAAAGTTCACAAACTTTACAGCATTTTCAACCTCAGCAAAATTTCTTACAGACTCACCGGAAATATTAAACCCAACTTCCGCCAAATGCCTTTCCTCACCATTATCTGTTATTCTTTTGTCAATGACCCTATAAATTTGGGTTCCCTTTTCATGCTGACTATCAAAACGGATCTCGTCTAACAGATAAAGTGAAATTAGAAGTGTACAAGTCATCCCAAAAGAAAGACCTATAAGATTTATCGTGGAATATCCTTTATGTCTTAAAAAATTACGGTAGGCGATAATGAAATAGTTTCTGATCATATCAATACTATTTTGTGGGATTGGGTTACTTTTTTTAATTAAATAAGGACGAAAGGATCGGAGGACTGTCCATGTATAAATAAAAGAGGCTTTTCTATTTCCATAATCATCTGAATTTTCTAAAAATTCTTCATACAAATCACCTTCTATTTCTTCCAAATAATCATCATCACAGAAAAATCTGAGGAATTTTTGCATCATTAAAGGAGGTTGGTTTTTCATGATCCACCTCCCTTCAATACAATTTCAGGAATAGAAGACCATAAATTCTGGCGAAGGGTTTTGGCTTGTTCCAATGCCTGAATTCCAAAACTGGTCAGGTTGAAATATTTCTTCCTTTTTCCTCCTCTTGTTTTGGTGGCTTCTCCCATTTTAGATTTAAGAAAACCTTTTTCTTCCAATCGATAAAGTGCTGCATGAATGGCACTAAGGTTCACACTCCTCCCTGACCTTTCTTCTACTTCCTTCTTTATACTTAATCCATATGCTTCATCAAACAATACACCAACTGTTAGTAGTACAATTTCTTCAAATTCTCCAAGTGAAGTTCCTTTCATAATTAATTATATTTTCCACAAAAAAAAATAATATTAGAGTGCAGTTTTTATATTTTCCATAAATGTAAATAATATATGATAAAGGTAAAGATTTCAGGATGGATGGAAATAGAATTCAGGCTTTTTGACTTATATCAGATTTGCAGCAAAAATTAATAATACCTTAATCCTGTCTGTTTTTCCAGCATTAATTTATAATTTAAGGGCATCATTTTAAGTAACAATCCATTTCTTAGGTTTTTATGAAGCTGTTGCAGTTTATTCTATCCCTTACTATCACCGTATCACTTATCATTGTCCTCAATACCAAAATAAGTGTTGTTCCCCCAGTTGGAAAATTTCTCGATCCATTCCATGGTTTTTGGCAAAATGCAGAAGCTGAAGATTTCATTCCTGAAACAGCATTAAATGTGAAAGGGTTGAAAAAAGGAGCCAAAGTAATATTCAATAAACAATGGATTCCTCACATTTTTGCTGAAAATGAAGAAGATTTATATTTCCTGCAAGGTTATGTGACCGCTAATTTCAGGCTTTGGCAAATGGATTTCCAAACCATGGCAGCAGCGGGAAGAATAAGCGAACTGGTTGGTCCAGCAGCAATTAGCCTGGATAGAGAGAACCGAAGGAAGGGAATGAAAATGGCTGCTGAAAATTCTGAAAAGGAAATGATGGCCGATCCTGAGTTAAGTAAAGTAGTAACGGCATATTCCGAAGGGATCAATTCCTATATCAATTCGCTTAAATATGAAGATTTGCCAATTGAGTATAAACTGCTGGATTACGAACCTGAACTCTGGTCGCCAGTAAAATGTGGTCTTTTATTAAAATATATGGCAAACAACCTAAGCTTTAGAAATAGTGATCTGGAATATACCAACGGCATTCAAATGTTTGATAAGAATACATTTGATCTACTTTTTCCAGACGTGCAGCCAGAACAGGACCCAATAGTAAATGGCACTACCGAATGGACTTTTGATAAAGTGGCTATTGATACACCTTCCACTCCGTTTACAATAGCCAATGAATTAATTGACCGACCACTTTTAGATAAACAACCCGCAGATATTGGTAGTAATAACTGGGCGGTTGCCGGGGCAAAAACCCAATCAGGAAATCCCATATTATGCGGTGATCCTCATTTAGGTCTAAATCTTCCTTCTATCTGGTATGTGGTTCAACTTACAGCTCCAGGAATAAATGTGTATGGCGCTTCTTTGCCAGGTTCACCAAATGTGATTATAGGATTTAATGACAAGGTAGCCTGGAGTGTGACTAATGCGCTTAGAGATGTAGTAGATTGGTACAAAATTGAATTTAAAGACGATACTAAGTCCGAATACAAACTGGATGGTGAATGGGTGAAAAGTAAAATGGTTATTGAAGAAATTAAACAAAGAGGGACAATTTCTTATTTCGATACCATTTTTCATACTAAATGGGGACCTGTGATGTATGATGATACTTTTAGGCCTGGCTCAGGGAAAAGTCACTGTGCTTTAAGATGGGTGGCTCATGATAAATCTAAAGAGGCTAAAGCTTTTTATTTATTGAATAAAGCTGAAAATTACAAGGATTATCGTGAAGCGTTAAAACATTACCATTGCCCAGCTCAAAACTTTGTTTTTGCTTCCACAGAAGGAGACATTGCCATGGTCATACAGGGGAAATTTCCTGTAAAATTTCCTAATCAGGGAAAATACCTGATTGATGGAACAAATTCCGAAAATGAATGGCAAAATTTCATTCCTGCAGAACATAATGTCTTTGCCCTAAATCCTGAAAGAAACTTTGTCAGTTCAGCCAATCAACATCCTGTGGATCAATCCTATCCATATTATGTATTTGCCGATGGATATGAATATTATCGAAATAGAAGAATCAATACTTTGCTCGATTCCATGAACCAGATTAATGCCAATGATATGATGATAATGCAAAATGATAATTTCAATCTGAGAGCAAAAGAAGCACTTCCCTATATGCTTCAGCAAATTGATGAATCTATTTTAAAACCAAATGAATTGGGAATTTATAAGGAACTTTCAGAATGGAATTATATAAATGATCCATTTGTAAAAGGGCCTACTTTTTATGAAATCTGGCAGGATATACTATATGTCACGATATGGGATGAATTCAAAAATGCCAAAGTTGATTTGGAATGGCCAGACCCTTTTACTACTGTAAAGTTGTTAAAAGAGGAACCCGATTTTAAATTATTTGATATTGAAAATACAGATAAAAAAGAAATAGCTTCTGACCTGATAAAAATAGCCTTTTCCAAAATGGTTAAACGTGTTGAAAAAATAAAAACCGAAGAAGGAGATGAAAAAATGGTTTGGGCAAACTTTAAAAATACTACCGCCCAACACCTGGCTCGTTTGGAACCTTTTAGTGTACCCAATATTCCTAATGGAGGAAACCATAACATCATCAATGCTACCAGTGAAAGACATGGTCCATCCTGGCGAATAATTGTGGAGTTAGACAAAAATGGCGTTCATGGATGGGGAGTTTATCCCGGTGGTCAATCGGGGAATCCTGGAAGTTACCATTATTCGGATTTAATTTACAAATGGTCTAAAGGAGAATATTACCCACTAAAACTGCTTAAACCTGAAGATGATAAAGATGCAGGAATAGCCTTTGTTCAAGAGTTTAAGCCCGAATAAAAACTTTAAATAGCCTTTTACCTTATCAATTAAGACCTGGAAAAAAAATTCAATTTATCAGTAAAGTTATTTGCAATATGTCCTAATAAAAGTTTAAACTCAGCATTGTAAATGATATTTTTGCCAAAAATTAACCTACTCATTACAAATAGCATTTTATGATTGATGTAATACCAGCCATTGATTTAATTGATGGAAAGTGTGTCCGATTAAAACAAGGAGATTATGCCCAACAAACTACCTACAGAGATAACCCTGTAGAAGTGGCAAAGGAATTTGAAGCTTTGGGAATAAAAAGGCTGCATTTAGTAGACCTTGATGGAGCTAAAATTAAAAAAGTGGTAAATGATCAGGTGCTTAGAAATATTACCAAAGAAACCAATCTGATAGTAGACTTTGGAGGCGGAATTCAGTCATCCGAAGATCTGGATAAAGTGTTTGATGCCGGAGCCGAAATGGTAACTTGTGGAAGTGTAGCGATTAAAAAAAGAGCATTGTTTGAAGATTGGATTTCCACTTATGGAAGCAATAAAATAATTCTGGCTGCTGATGTTAAAAATAAACAAGTAGCCATAAGCGGCTGGCAGGAAACGACTTCTATCAGTATCTTTGAGTTTCTTGATGCTTATACTAAAAAAGGGATAGAGTATATTTTATGTACTGATATTGCCAAAGATGGCATGCTTACAGGTCCTTCCATTGATCTTTACGTTGAAATTCAAAAAAAATTCCCCTCCTTGAAAGTGATCGCCAGTGGTGGAATAAGTAATGCCGAAGACATTAGAGATTTAGATAAAGCAAATCTGTTTGGGACTGTGGTAGGAAAAGCTATTTACGAAGGGAAAATCACACCGGAAGAATTAAAATCATTCGCCTGATGCACTCAGACATTTTTGAATTAAATAGAAATAGCCGTGGAGAAAATTCTATTCTCCACGGCTAATTTTTTACATTATATCATTTTCAAAGTAGAATTCTTTTTTATTGATAATGGTTTCATATGTCTGATCACTCATAAATTGAGGCGTATAAATCAGGCCTAATTCAGCCATACCTTTATGCATTTCTCTCAAAGAATTCCCATAGGATAATAATAAGTCCCTGTAGTTATCTAATAAATCCGGATTAGTGGTTTGGTCTACTCTATCCAGTAACTTAAGACAATTCGCTTCCTGCAATGAAATGGCAACATAAAGTCCACCATTAATTGACGCATTCCCTCTTAAAACATAGGTATTGTAAATCTCCTGATGTTCCGGAAAGTTAAATTTTCCCTCTGATAAAAATTCTAAAGGATTATTTCTATCCTGATTTTTTAGAAAGCGTTTCATTTTTTGTAAATCCCAAAAAGCATTTTGCTGGTTGGAAACAAATACATCTAACCCCCACTTATTGCGGAGAAATTCATTTACATCTTGTGAAAGTTTTAATTCTTCCATAGTGAGTACCAAACCCAACTTTTCATTTTCTGAAAAAGGATTTTCACGGGGTGGTAAAATACTGGAATTTAAAAAGAACAACAAGCAAAGGAGAACTGGCCAAATAGAAATTTCTTCTTTTGTCCCAAACATGTTACTTATTTTGGTTTTCATTTTCTGGTATATTATTGGTTATTTTATTCGAAGTAAGCTTCCAGAAAATATTTAAACAGGATAATAATCAGGAGAATTTATGATAAAAATCACATTGTAGGTTTAGTAACTTTAAACAGTGTTTAAAGTTTTTTAAAAAAGAAAAAAGGAACTAAAATATTAGATTAAGTAATCCACTTTTCTAATAAATCCCCAACAAGGTAAGCCAATACGGCAGCAGATGCACCCAAAAATAAAGTTTCAATTATCCCTTTCCATCTATTGGTTTGGGTGATATAAGCTTTTAAAAAGCCAATGATGCCGAAGGCAAATAGGGTCAGCACACTCGAAGTTAGGAATAATTTATCTTCAGGGAAATATGACATATAAGCTAAAACATAAACAAATAATGGAATGAAACCCACTACAATAAATGCCAGGAAAGTAACTGCTCCCATACTTAATGGCGATTTATTACTAGGCATCATTTCCAATTCATCCTTCATCATTTCGTCCACCCAGCGCTTTTTATCCTTTGTAATTACAGCAACAACCTGTTCAAGCAAATCGCCTTTAAATCCCTTTTGGCGATAAATATCCCTGATTTCTTTTTCTTCCTCTTCGGGAATATTTTCTACTTCCCAATATTCAATTTTCTCATGCTTGGCATAATTCTCCTTTTCCGATTTATTGGATAAATAACTTCCAACAGACATAGAAAAGCCATCGGCAATAAGGTTGGCAAATCCAAGAATAATCACCACTGAAGCATCCAAGCCTGCTCCCTCTGCACCTGCAACTACTGCAAAAGTTGTTACACTGCCATCTATTCCACCATAAACAAATTCCCCAAGGTACTCCTGGTATTTTGCAATTAATGAAGAATTTCCATGTCTTTTATTTTCAGAAGTGGCATTCATTCGATGGCTGTTTTTTTTAGATTGTTTATATCATTGTTGTTTGCAAACTAAAGTTAACCAAAGATTTAATTCCTTGAAAATTAAAAA
>JAHQVQ010000149.1 GCA_019634305.1 Flammeovirgaceae bacterium
AATACATCCAAAAATCGAATAAGGAAGATTAGTAAATGCCCATTTATTTACTATCTGACAATGACATAAACTTTCCCCCCCCACATTTAGCAACGCCAGAGGGTATTCGAGCTATAGGAGGAGATCTTTCCTCAAAACGTTTATTAGCAGCGTATAAGCAAGGTATATTCCCCTGGTTTAATCCTGGAGAGCCCATTTTATGGTGGTCACCAGATCCTAGATTTGTATTGTACCCGTCTGAATTGCGTATCTCTAAGAGTATGCGCCCCTATTTTAATCAGCAGAAATTTAAAGTGACTTTTGATCAGGATTTTGCACAAGTAATCAATGCTTGTCAAGAGCGAATGGCTGAGTCGAAAAGACGACAACGAAGTAGTGGAACCTGGATTACCAGAGAAATGCAACAAGCTTATTGTCAGTTGCACGAATTGGGCTACGCGCACTCCGTTGAGGTTTGGCAAGATGCAACTTTAGTGGGAGGCCTGTATGGTTTGGCTCTTGGGAAAATATTTTTTGGCGAGTCTATGTTTACTGCTGTAAATAATGCTTCTAAAAAGGGCATGCTTCCTTTCCCCTTGGTCATTGCAGGAAGCATAAGCAGAAGTGTTCCACAGAAAATCAGGATAATAAAACTATAAATAAAAGTAGAAGCTGGCTTAAGTTGTAGATCTGAGATTCGGGTGGTGATTTTGGTAAGTTCCAGCCCTACCAGTATCACTAAATAAATGCTTAAAATATGCTCTAATGTGAGTAGTGGATTACTAAATTCAAGCTGATTGACTAACCAAAGTAAAATTCTAAATCCATCAGTTAGGTAATTTACCATTCCATGGATGATAATGATGACATTCAAATAGCCTTCAAACCATGTTTTTTTGAAGAATTCTATTCTGTTTAGGGAAAATAAAAACCTGGTAATATACACCAGGGCAAAAACCAAAAAGCAAATATCATAAGCATCGAAAATTGTTAAAGTCTCTTCTATATCCGGCAAAAAGCCAAATCTCAATACCAAAAAGAAAATGGCTACTATGACATTTAAACCTGAAAATAGCTTTAAAAAGCCTAAAGCACGCCCTCTTGAATTGTAAAGAATTGAATTTAACTGTTCTTCCAGTTTAAACATAAAAAAATCTACCTCTTAGCTAAAAAATTTGAGAATTTAATTTCTCTATTAAATGATTATACATTTAAGAAATTACCTTTTCAAGTAGTAATCATTTCCATTAAATGCTATGCTATTTATGCTTATTCAAAACGGGAGTCATTAACATATATTGAGGCGATTTGGCTTTTTTGTTGGAATAGTAATCTGTATAAATTTTTTGTTCCAGGTATGATAATAATATTTTTGCGTGTTTTCAAAGGTTAGGTAATGAAAATTAAACTAAAAAAATCTATTTCTAATGATCAATACTCTATTAATCAGAATGTTTTTAATTGTTTTAAGTGTTTTTAGTTTCACTAATGTATCGCAAGCACAGGTTGATGATGTAGTAAACTATAATGAAAATACATTGAAATACAATTTATATGGAGATCCCAACCTAGTATTAGGTAATGAATTTTTGGAAGCTGGAGCTTATGGACAGGCAAAAAAATATTTTGAAAAGGCAATAGAACAGGATTCTCTAAACCCCTTAGCCTATGAAAATTTGGGGATTGTCCTTAAAAGACTAAATGACCACAAGGGAATTTTAGCGTGTTTTAAAAAGGGGAAAAGAATTTTTAATGATAAACCTGATTTCTTTTATTTTTCAGGGGATGCGAATCAGAAACTTGGGAATTATGCTGCTGCGATAAAAGATTATACTGATGCCATTGCCATAAGTGGAAATGCCTCAGATGTTGAATTATTATACCTGTACTATTTCAACAGAGGAAATACTTATATAAAAACAAGGAAGTATAATCAAGCTAAAAAGGATTTTGACCAGGTAATTGCCTTAGATCCATATCATTATGGAGCCTTTACAAATAGAGGAATGGCTAAGTACAATTTAAAGGACAAAGCAGGTGCTTGTTCGGATTGGGGAAAGGCCTATGAGTATGGGAATTCAAAAACTATTACTTACCTAAAAAAGTATTGTAAAGAAGGAAAGGCTGGATTAAATTAATTGGGTTGCGGTTGCTTTAACCAAGGGAATGGAGATTTTAAAGACAGTATATTCATGTTCAAAACTTGAAACAGTAATGGTTCCCTTCAATTTTTTTACCGCTTTATTTACAATATACAAACCTAATCCATAGCCCTCTGTTTTGTGAGTGGCAACAGTGAACATTTTAAAAATATCAGAAAGGGCCTCTTTGGGAATCCCAATACCATTATCATGAATTTTTATTTCCACATGTTCCGAATCTCCAGTAATTTCAATGCCAAGATAAGCCTGTCTCACACTAGACTCAACTTTAAATAAGATAGAATTTTCCAGGATATTCTGGAACATGATTCTGAGCATCCTTTCGTCAGCTAAAAATTTCAGTTCATTATTTACCTCAACTCCAAATCGAATATTTTCTGTTTTGTACTTAATACTTAAAAAGGCCCAAACATCTTTTATTAATTCTTCAAAATTTATCTCTCTTTCTTTTTCCTGACCATAATGCACTTCACTAGCCATTACTAATTTGCTTAACATCATATCCATTTTTTGGACGGTATAGTTAAGTTTATCGAAAATTTCTCCTGATTTTACCTTGTCCTCCTCAATTCTCAAGATTTGCATTAAACCATTTATATGAACTAATGGCCTTCTTAGTGCATGAGAAGATTGGTATAAGAAAGTATCGAGTTCATTATTTGTTTTTTGTAGCTCGGAAGTTCTTGCTTTTACTGTTGATTCTAGTCCATCATTTAAAAGTCTTAGCTCTGAATTGGCGTTATGAAGCCTTTTTTGAGATTCTTTTAAATTATCATTAATGTTTATGATTTCTAATTGCTTATCATAAATCTGCTTATTTTGTTCAGAAAGTGTTCTATTAGTGACTTTTTTCTGTTTGTTTATTCTATAAAAATGGATAATGGCAATAAGGAAAAGGATAATTCCCCCAGCCAACATTTTATTTTCCAGGTCCTTTCTCTCAAGTTCAGCATTTTTTCTGGCTTGCTCATTTTTTAAAACCATGTATTCCTGATTCCTTTTTTCAGTTTCGTATTTGGTTTCAATTTCAGCTATTTGTTGCGTTTTTTCCAGATTGTAGATACTGTCTTTATAAGAAGTGAATTGTTTATGGCTCAGATAAGCATTTTCAAATTCTTTTGTTTTTTCATAATAAAAGGCTAGATTTCGATAGATGTCCATTTTTAAGAACAAGTTATCTATATTATTGGCAATGGCCTTTCCCGATTCCAAATATTCCAGGGCAGATTTAAAATCTCCAACTTTTATATAGAGCTCACCTAAATTGTTATAAGTTTCTGCCATATAAAGCATGTTTTTACTTCCGGCAGCCGTGAAGGATTCCAAGCCTTGTTGGTAGGTTTGGATAGCCAAGGTATAATTGTTTTCCTTTAGGTAAATACTTCCTATATCATTTAGGCTATTGGCCATTTCACTATATTCCCCAAGCTCTGTTAAAATTGGTAATGCTCTTTTATGGTGTGCGAGTGAAGCTTTTAAATCATTTTTATAAAAGTAAACTAACCCTATGTTTGACAATGACACTGCTTCATGTTTCCGAATGCCAAGTTTAACAAACAATTTGTTAGCTGCCTGGTAATAATGTAGTGCCTTATCATATTCACTATGATCAAGATATAAATTTCCAAGGTTCCCATTTATAGCTGCAACGCCTTTTTTATCTCCCATTTCTTCCTTCACCTTCAAAGCTTGAATAAAATAGTCAATGGCGGTTTCATATTTTCCTACCCTTCTGTAAACTGTTCCAAGATTATTTAAAGCATCTGCCGTGTTTTTTAAATCCTTTTCTTGTTTTGCCAGCTGTAGCCCTTTTAAATAATAGGAAATAGCTTCATCATAATCTGCCTGGTTTTTATAAATTAGACCAATATTATTGAATATTTTACAGATATATGTTTTGTCATTTAATTCCTGGTATACTTTTAAGGAAAGTAAGTACTCTTTCAAACTTAATTTAGGATCATTTTGTCTGCCATAAATTTTACCTAAAATAAAGTGACTGTAAGCTAATCCTCTTCGAAAATTTATTGTTGATGATAAATCCACAGCTTGTGAGGCAATAGTTAGCGCCTGGTTAATATCCGAGCGATAATAGTAGATGGATAGCTTCATCATTGCTTCAATTCTAGCTGAATCCGAATCGTGAGTATTAATAATTTTTTTGAGACTGTCTTCTTTTAAGTTTTGTCCCATAGCAGCAATCCCACTGAAAATATTCAGCACCATAAACATAATTATGAACTGCATTGGTTTTATCATGTCCTAAAATGTAATCTTTTCAAAAAATTGTGGATTCTTTTTAATTAATTTCCTTTAGGTTAAAATTATTTGGCAGTGGAAAAGATCTTAAAGAATCAATGTCAAAAAATAATAGTTAGTATTTAAACAAAACCAATATATAATATTATCCTTTAAAAAGGAAAGTATGTAATCCGGTATTATTTAAAGAATAGTATAATAAATACAGTATCTACCCTATTAAAAAATCCAAATAACGCAAAAGTATATATGGAGATATCACAGAAATACCCTATAAAACTATCATCAAGAATAATTCCATTTTTTTCTTTGAATAACACAATTTTCAATTTTTGCTATTTAAATATTAATAATTATTAACATATTGAAGATTTTTTTTGATAAAATCAGGGAAATAGATAAGTTGGTGCTATGATTTTTAGATTATTTAAGGATTTAACTAGTAACCTGAAAAGGCAAGAACCATTGCTTTGGCTTGTTCAGTTGGGAGTAATTTTTATCATTCTATTTTTTCTGAATGCTATTGCATTTCAATTTGCAGAGAATGTAAGTTGGGAAGAAGCATTTTGGCAAAGTTGGCAAACCTTTACTACCGTAGGTTACGGAAATAAACCTGCAGAAACAACAATGGGCAGATGGATTACTGTGATTTTATGTACGATGGGGATCGCCATTTTAGGAGCCCTGTTTTCTGCTTTTTTTGATTATAAAGTTCACTTATCGGATATTAAAAGATTAGGCTATATGAAAAATCCACATAAGGATGGTTATGTAATTTTCAATTTTCCAGGAGAAAACCAGTTGATCAATTTTGTTAAAGAAATTAGGGATGCGGAAAAGAATGTAGGGGTTTGTGTTGTAGATAGTAGCCTGGAGAAATTACCAAAAGCCATTACGCTAATCCAGGGGATTCATTTTATTAAAGGAAATCCACTAAGCCGGGAAACCTATACAAATGCAGGGTTAAAGGAAAATAAGGCTATAATTATTTTCCCTACTGAGCCAAATGTTTCAGATTCTGATGGAGCTACTAAAACCATTGTAGATCTGGTTTCCAAGTTTGTAAAAGATCAAACCAGAGTTTTGCACATTTTAGTTGATCCTGCTAATGCCTGGATGTTTGATGATGTGAATTCAACACAGGTTTTGGAAAGTTTCGAATTGTTTGCCCTTGTTCAGGAATGCCAGGATAAATACTCAGCAGAAATCATTGAGCAGTTATTATTAAACTCTAAAGGTTCAAATCCTCAGACTCTGGAACCTAATCTGGTTATAGGCTGGAGTTGGAATGAATTTCTAACTGCTCTTATTAAAACCTCCGCTGATACTGGAGTAAAATGTTCTCCTTTTGCTCTAATTCGAAATGGTGAACCGGTGATCTGTCCTGATTATCATAATATAATTCAGGAAGGTGATTTACTTTCTTTAATTGCCTATAACGATTTTGATTGGAAAGGTTTCGAAAAAAAAATGCTTGAACTAAAATGATATAAAGGATTTACCAGGCAATTAAATTACCTTTTCCTTAAAAAAATATTCCCATTTATTGTTTTCAAAGTAATAGGCATTTTCCCGGATTTGTATGTTCCTTTAAGGAGATATCCTACAATAGGATGTTCCTTCTTATTAGTAAATTCAATTTTGTCAAGATTGGAGTATAATTCTCCATTGATAGTTTTCATTTCGAAATAGGCGCCTACAGTCGGATTCCAATCAATATCGATAAAGCCATTAATTGTTTTTGCATTGATAGATTTATCCAGATTTTTTAGTTCAATATCCCCATTAATGGTTTTGAGATTGGCAAGGAGCTTTTTAGGGATTTTCAGTTCATATATTATCTCGCTGATGACAAATTTTTCATTTTTTCCCCAGTAATAATTTCTCCCATTTTCTTCCGTATAATTCCTTTTACTTATCCAGTTTCTAAAAGATTCATCAATTTGAGAATAAATGTGGATTTCCTCATTTCCCTCTTCAAAAAATAGATGTAGTGAATCATTAAGTGCCCCACCATTTAAATCTATTGAAGCTTTAAATTGAATTTCATTTTTGTCCCAACCAATGATTTTAATCAAATCAGCCTGATTAAATTTCAGGTTTATAGATTTTTGATTTGAAATATTAATAGTTTTCTCTACAATTTTTTGAGAAAAGGCACAGTGTGCCAGCGTTACCATATAAATGGTAAGGATATTTTGAATTTTCATAATGTAAAGAGAATTTAATTTGTAGTGAAAAGGAGGGGAGGAAATTACCCTTCCAGGTTGGTTGTTTATTTTTTTCTAAGGTAAATATCGTCATTAATAGAATTGATACTCAGCATGATACCGCCTCCATTCAACTTCCCTTCAATAGTATTGTTTCCACCAACATGGGGAATTCCCTTTTTATCTTCAGGGTAGGTCAATTCAAAGTTGCTGTAAATTTCCCCGTTCATTGATCGCATTTTTACCTCTGCTTTAGAGGAGGCGGGCATAGTAACATCCACATAACCATTTACCGATTTTATAGAATTTGGCTTTCCCTGATTTAAGGACAAATAAACAATCTCTATGTCCCCATTGGTAGTATTGGCTACAATCGGGCCTTTTACATCTTTAAAAACGATGTCAGAATTTTTGGCATTTATTTCCACTTCACCTTCCATTTTATGTACTTCTATTCCATCACCTTGCCATTGGGTTTCATTTACTACAAGGTGGACATTGGCAGGAACTTTAAATGTATAATCAATATCTTCTCTGGTCGCTTTTTCTATCTTCATTTCATCTCCTTCAATGCTAAGAAATAATCCAATTCCAGTGTTGTCTACATTGGTATTATAAAGTGGTTTTAAGCCTTCGGCTCTTTTGGGGGGAGCTTTATAGCCTCTTGCCAAAATAATTACTTCAGAACCTCCATATCCTTCTATTTTTACTTCACTATTGTTGAGTGCAATAGATATTTTGCTATTGGCTGATTTACCTGAAAACTTGGTTTTAAACTCCTGTGCCTGAACGCCAATTGTAATACCAATTGCTAAAAAAAGCGTACAGATTATTTTTGCTATTTTATTCATTTTATAATTAGATTTTAAAGTTGTTTTGCTTGAATTTTAAATTGAAATTTTTAGTGGTTTTCCTATAATAATTGCCCAATTCCTTCATTTGCCTTGTTCCTTACGGTCTGAATTACTTCCTGAGTTTCCAATAAAGTTTTTATTTGGGGAATGGCTCTTTTCTCTTTCGACTTTACTAAAAGAGCAATAATTACCAATTGAATTTCTGGATCTTGTTGTTGGGTAAGTGTTGCTACTAAAGCATTAATTACCAGTGGATTTCCTATATAATGACCTAGTGCTTCGCAAGCTGCCAGTCTTACATTATCATTCGTATCAGTTTTTAAAGTATTAATTAATGCAGTGATTATTTGATTATCAGCTTCCTCAATTTCGTAGCTAATATTCACTGCCTGAAGTCGGTCACTAGCTGACTCTTGTTTCAGTAATGATAACATCACCAGTGTTTTGGTGGACTCTAATTCTTCTTTTAAAGAAGCGATTTCTGTGGTTTGAATTTGTTTGACCTGAATGTTTTTATCGAGTATATAACCAGCAAGAAAAATGGTGATCGAAGCGGCAATTCTAACCAATAGATGGTTCTTCCAAATACTCCTTGCACTATTATAAACCACACTGAATTTACCAAGATGATTGGCAGACGCCTGTTTGGTTTTCTCCTCGGAAAGCATTTCATAGAAATTTTCGGAAAGAGCAGGATCCGGGACAATCTCTCTACTATTATCCAGACTTTCCAACACAATTCGAAGTTGATCATATTCCTTGAATAACTCTTCGTCTTTTGCCAGTAAATGTTGAATCTCTGTTTCTTCTTGTGGAGATAATTTCCCTTCAATAAAATCCACAAGTTTTTCTTTTAAGTTTTCATTATCCATAGCTTTATTATTTATTTAAAGCAGAAATTGATTTAGGAATCTGTAAGTTTTTTGATGCTTGTATTTCAGCTAACATCATTAGTTTCTCTATTTAAAACTTTGCTATATGCTTAGTGTAAATGTTATTTTTAGTGGGCTTTTTTCAGTTGTTTTCAACCATAAAATACAAGCCCTTTAATTTCTTTATAGCTCTGTGAATTTTCACTTTCACAGCACCCTCTGAGCAATTCATTATTTTCCCAATTTCACTATATTTAAGTTTTTGAAATTTGCTCATGATTAAGATCTCCCTTTGTTCCTGATCTAAAAGAGTAAGGGCTTTATGAAGAGATTTTTCTCGTTCAATTTGTTCTTTATCTTCTCCCTGTTGAGCCATTTGGTCCGATATAGCTTCCAGATCAGTGTATTTAGAAAACTTCCCTTTCTGTTTTCGGTAATAATCATAATGTACATTTCTGGCAATCTGATAAATCCAGGATTTAAAGCTTAAGGATTCATTAAAAGAATTCCTGTATTTTATCATTCTAAGGAAAAGGTTCTGGGTCATATCCTGGCTCAAATCTCTTTCAAAAGTCATTTTTAGAAAAAAATTGAACATTTTCTGCTGATATCTTTCGAATAAAATTGCTGCCTTATCGAGATCTCCCCGGCTAACATCTCCCATGACTTTTTCATCAGTCATTATTCAATCAAATTAAGTTTTTGTAAGTAGGTAATTTGTGTTTTCATTTTAGATTTTGAATTAAAAAATGAAAGTTTAAAAGCTTGATTTTCTCTGTGCTTTGATATGGTTACTACCGAATATAGTGATGGTTACAACTTTATTAAAAAAAAATTAACCACTGCCTGAAATTATCGTATAAACAGGCAAAATAAACCTTGGAATATTCTCACTACTTAGATTTTATATTTGCTGGAAAATTGAATGAGTTGCTTTTCCTGCAGTATAAAATAAATCTGGATGACTACTATTTTTAACTGAAATTGATCTTTTGATGAAGCTTATTACTACTTGTGCCTCACTGGTTTTGTTTTTCTATTTGCCCCTTTTTTCCCAATCCAATCAATTTGAAAAGGAAGATATTGCCGTACTTCCATTTAGTGGATGGCAGGGAGAAGGTGCTGGAGAAATGGAAGAAATTATCACTGAGAGAATATTGAGTCTGATTGTAGCCTCTAAAAAGTTTAATGTAATTTCCACTGATGATGCAGAATTGAAAGAAATTGCCAGAGAATTAAGACTTCAATTATCCGGGATGGTGGATGAAGCCACAGCTGTTGAGGTAGGAAAACGGAGGGGGGTAAATAAATTTATTGTTGGCAATTTTATTGGAAACAC
>JAHQVQ010000150.1 GCA_019634305.1 Flammeovirgaceae bacterium
ATTGGGATTAAATCACATAGAATATATTAAAGTAATTGTAAAGCTCTTGTAATTAACAAGAGCTTTTTCTATTTCACAATTTATCTAGCAATTCCGAATTCCATTCAATGGACTATTAAAATATTTTGTGGAGAAAAGGAAAAATTGTAGCTTAGGATAGCATCTCTAATTAATTATAATTAAGAGAATTACAATCCTATTTTTTGAACTCAAACGATGGCAAAATTTTCTGTCAATAAAACAGCAGTTAATCTTTTACTTATAATCTTTTTTCTTGGATTACTAGCCTGGATTTTTTCAGATATTGTTGTCTATATCGTAATTGCCCTGGTTTTATCTGCAATTTTAAGAACCCCTACCAATTATATCTCTCAATTCCAATTTTATGGCATAAAAGTGCCCCAGTTGGTGTCAACAATTATTGCTTTTTGTTTGCTTATTGGATTAATTACTCTTTTTGTGTACCTATTTGTACCGCTGGTAACCACTCAGGTTCAAGTCCTATCATCATTGGATCTTGAAAAATGGACTGGTTATATCATGGTACCAGTAGAAGTTGTAGAGAATTTTCTAATTAAAAATGAGATTGTAGATGAAAATAAAGGTTTCTTAATTGAAACACTGAAAAACAATATTAAAAACCTGGTCGAACAATTTCAATTTACTCAAATATTAAATAGTATATTATCAGTAACTAGTAGTTTCCTTGTAGGGGCAATGGCCGTATTTTTCATTACCTTCTTTATTTTATATGAGAAAGGACTTTTCAGAAGACATTTAATTTCCCTTATCCCTAATCGTTATTTCGAAGTCTCTATTTCTGCATTAAGTAAAATTGAAAAATTACTTTCAAACTATCTTTTAGGATTGTTACTTCAAATGGTTTCCATATTTTCAATTGCTTCATTTGGTTTACTTATAGTAGGAATTGAATATGCACTTACAATTGCTGTTTTTGCTGCGGTAGCTAACTTAATCCCCTATTTAGGTCCAATATTAGGGGCTACATTTGGACTACTTGTAGGGTTTTCCACCTCTCCTGATTTAGCATCCTCTCAGGATTATTTATTTTTGGTTTCTAAAATTATAGCTGTGTTTGGAGTTGTTCAGGTAACGGATAATATATTTTTACAGCCAATCATTTTTTCCAAATCTGTAAAAGCACATCCTTTAGAAATATTTCTAATAGTATTTGTTGGTGCAACCATTTCTGGCCCAGTAGGGATGATAGCTGCTATTCCAAGCTATACCATTTTAAAAGTATCAATGATAGAATTCTATAAAGGCTATCAACAATATCAGGTTTTTAGAAGCTAATTATGGCTATGGTTTATATCCTTTTAGGAACAAATTTGGGCAATAGAGAAGAAAACCTCCACCAGGCCATTAAGAATTTAGATCAGGAAACGGGAAAGGTATTGGAGAAATCTTCTATATATGAAACAGCTGCCTGGGGAATTGAATATCAACCATCCTTTTATAATCAGGTAATAAAAATAAATACTGATCTGTCCCCAGAGATATTGCTAAAAAAAATTCTTGAAATTGAATTGGAAATGGGACGCATTCGGATCAAGAAATGGTATACCCGACTTATTGATATTGATATTCTGTATTATGATACTATTCTTCATAATAGCAGTTCCTTAATAATTCCTCACAAGGAAATACCAAATAGAAAATTCACTTTAATACCCTTAGTTGAAATTGCTCCGGATTATATCCATCCTGTATATTTGAAAACGAATCAGGAGCTTTTAAATTTGTGTAATGACGAATTAGAAGTTAAAAAAGTAGACTGATTAAGTTCTAATGAAAATTCATAAATTTCTTTTTATAAATCCTTTCATTACACATGAATTATTACTGCTAAATACATCACAAGGGTAAAACTCACATTAAATGTCTCAATCTGATATTACTGATAAAAATAAAAATGCCAATTCTTTGGCTCAATCTCCTATAAAATTCACTGGATTAAAATTAAGGAAACCATCTGACTCAGCAGGAGGAGTTACTGCTATTTTATCTACTGCCAAGCATATTTTAGAAGAAATGGACCTTGGGAGAGGAACAACAACTTTACTTAAAGCAAACCAAAAATTTGGGTTTGATTGCCCTGGATGTGCCTGGCCTGATCCTAAAAAAAGGTCGAGCATTGGAGAGTTTTGTGAAAATGGAGCAAAAGCCATTGCCGAAGAAACTACATTAAAAAAAGTAACCCTCAGTTTCTTTAATAAATATACCATTGAAGAATTAGGAAATCAATCAGATTATTGGTTGGGAAAGCAGGGAAGAATAACTCACCCAATGATACTGAAAAAAGGCAGAAATAAATATGAAGAGATTTCCTGGAAAGAGGCTTTTGATTTCATAGCTTTAGAGTTGAATTCTTTAAAAAATCCCGATGAAGCTGCATTTTATACTTCTGGTAGAACTAGTAATGAGGCAGCATTTCTTTACCAACTATTTGTTAGAAAGTTTGGCACCAATAATTTACCAGATTGTTCCAATATGTGTCATGAATCTAGTGGAACAGGACTTTCCGAAACCCTTGGGATAGGAAAAGGAAGTGTTACTCTGGGTGATTTTAACCATGCTGAAGTGATTTTAGTAATGGGTCAGAACCCTGGAACTAATCATCCCAGAATGCTTTCAGCTTTAGAAAAAGCTAAAAAAAAAGGGAGTATCATCATTTCCATTAATCCACTGAAAGAATCAGGGCTTGTAAATTTTACGGATCCAAAACAACCTCTAGAAATATTAAAAGGAGGAACGGATTTATGTGATCATTTTTTACAAGTTAAAATTAATGGAGATCAGGCGTTGTTAAAAAGTATAATGTGCTTACTTTTTGAGGAAGAAGAAAAAGCTCCAGGAAAAGTTTTTGATCAGGAATTTATTAAAACTTATACAGATGATTATGAAAGTCTTATTTCGGATTTAAAAAACTATAATGTTGAACAATTGGCAATTCAGGCAGGAATACCTCTTCCTAAAATAAAAGAAATTGCTAAAATCCTTAGTCAAAAAAGGAAGATAATAGTTTGTTGGGCCATGGGTTTAACTCAACATAAAAATGGAGTTGCCAATATTAAAGAAGTAGTTAATTTATTATTATTAAAAGGATCAATAGGAAAACCTGGAGCTGGAACCTGCCCGGTTAGAGGTCATAGTAATGTTCAGGGAGATAGAACTATGGGGATATGGGAAACGCCTCCTAAATACTTGCTTGATAATTTGAAATCCACATTTAGTTTCAACCCTCCTGAAAAACATGGTTATAATACCGTAGAAGTCATCCATGCTATGCATAAAGAAAAGGTGGCAATATTTTTTGCCTTGGGAGGAAATTTTCTTTCAGCAACTCCAGATACAGAATTTACCGCTGAAGCTTTACAGAAATGTAATCTTACTGTTCATATTTCCACAAAACTGAATAGAAGTCATGTAATACATGGGAAAAATGCCTTAATCCTTCCCTGTCTTGGACGAACTGAAAAAGACCTGCAAAAGGAAGGATGGCAATTTGTATCGGTTGAAAATTCTATGGGGGTTGTTCATAAATCTCAGGGGTACTTATCTCCAGCATCTCCTACCCTTTTGAGCGAACCTGCCATTATTGCAAATATTGCTACCAAAACATTTGAAAATGACAGTTCCATCAATTGGTTAAAACTAATTGCAAATTATGATTCCATTAGAGACCTAATTGAAACGGTGATTCCCGGATTTGATAATTATAACCAAAGAGTAAGAAAAGAGGATGGTTTTGAACTTCCAAATTGCGCTAGGGACAAAAGTTTTAAACCTATAGGGGGTAAAGCAAAGTTTTCGGTAAACCCGCTTACCAACTATAAGCTAGAGGAAGGTGAATTGATGATGATGACCATTAGAAGTCATGACCAATTTAATACAACAATATATGGATTACACGATAGATACCGTGGAATTTATAATGAGAGAAGAGTCATTTTGATGAATATTGCTGACATTAAAAAATTGGGTTTGAGAAAAGAAGAGGTTGTGGATTTAACCAGTCATTTTGAAGGAGAAGTAAGAATGGTAGAAAATTTTATTGTTGTACCTTATGAAATTCCTGAAAAATGTGCTGCTACTTATTTTCCAGAAACAAATGTTTTGGTTCCTATAAATCATTATGCTGATAAAAGTATGACTCCAGCTTCTAAATCAATAATTATTAAAGTGAAGAAAAAACCCTAATCTATGGTTTAAATAATATTGACTAATACTTTTGTGATATTTAATTTTTTACCATTTTTAACTCCTGAATAAAAGCATAAACTTTATGGCTGTTATACCTAAAATCAATAAAATTCATGAAAACCTTATATTTAGTAAGACATGCAAAATCAAGTTGGAAGGATATCAGTCTGGATGACTTTGACAGGCCTCTAAATAAAAGAGGAAAAAGGGATGCACCATTTATGGGTAAACGTCTGAAAAAACAAGGAATAAAACCTAATCTGATTATAGCATCTTCTGCTAAGAGGGCTAAAAAAACGGCAAAAATATTTGCCGAAGAGATGGGATATCCTGAAGGTAAAATTAAGTTTGCAAAAAAAATATATGAAGCTGGGAGTACTGAACTTTTTGAGATAATTAAAAATCAGGATAACCAGGTAAAATCACTTATGTTAGTGGGGCATAATCCGGAGTTAACTAGTCTTTCTAATTACCTCTCAGATTATGAAATTTTAAATATACCAACTTCTGGAATTTCCTGTATTAAACTTCCAATAGAAAACTGGAAAGAGTTAAAAGCTAAAATTGGAGAATATTCATTTTTTGATTATCCTAAAAGGCATTTAGTTTCTAGCTAAAATTATAACATTAAACATTTTAAATGATAAATATTGAGGTTTGTTATTCCCCAGAATTGATTCATCTTTATGAATTAGAGGGGAAAATTGTGGTAGTTACAGATATTTTAAGAGCAACCTCAAGTATGGTGGCTGGATTAGGAAGTGGTGTAAAATCTATTGTTCCTGTTAAGGAAGTAGTAGCGTGTGAAGCTTATGGAAAACAAGGATTCCTTACTGCAGGAGAAAGAAATGGCGTGAAAGTTCCACAATTTAATTTTGGCAATTCTCCTTTTGATTTTATGAAGGAAGAAAACCGGGGAAAATCTATTGCAATGACTACTACAAACGGTACATTAGCTATAAACAAATCCAAAGGAGCCAAAAAAGTGGTTATTGGAAGTTTTTTGAATTTGAAAGCCACAACTGAATTCCTTAAAATAGCTCAAGATGATGTAGTTATTTTTTGTGCTGGATGGAAAGGTAGATTTAGTATGGAGGATACCTTATTTGCAGGAGCACTTGCAGATAGTTTAAAAGAGCATGCTAATATAGGCTGTGATGCTGCTGTAGGGGCAATAGCTATTTATAAAGCTCATGAAAATGATTTATTAGAATTTGTTTTAGAATCCAACCATGCACAAAGGTTGGGAAAACTCAATGTAAAAAAAGATATCGAATTTTGTATGGAACAAAACAAATTTGATGTTGTTCCTATGCTAGATGGAAATTTTCTTAGTATCTAAATTTATACTTTGAAAAGGAAACTTAAAGATTTAAGAACCAGGAATAAAATAAACCAATGGCAAAAAAAACAGACATACAAAAAACGGTAAATATTAAAAACAAATATGCTTCTCATGAATACCATTTCATAGACAAATACCTTGCTGGTATTATGCTTAAAGGGACAGAAATAAAATCTATCCGAATGGGAAAGGTGAACCTGAGAGATTCTTTTTGTACTATTTTTAACAATGAACTGTGGGTGAGAAATATGGATATTTCCCCTTATTTAATGGCTGGTTATTCCAATCATGCAGCTAAGGCTGACCGCAAATTGCTACTTACAAAAAAAGAGCTGAAGAAACTAAATGAGAAATTAAAAGATGCTGGATTAACCATTGTGCCTACACGACTATTTATTAATAATAGAGGTTTAGCAAAAATGGAAATTGCTCTTGCAAAAGGGAAAAAATTATATGATAAAAGGCAGGACTTAAAAGAGAAGGATTTAAAAAGAGAAATGGATCGAATTAGGTAAAAAACAAGTCAATCCAAAAAATATTAGTATTAATCTATTATTCTTTAAGGTTCAAAATACCAGTAGTTTTCATTAATTAGAAATATCCCTATATGATTGTAAGTTTTAATCACCAACAAATTTCATCAAATGAATTTCAGGTCA
>JAHQVQ010000151.1 GCA_019634305.1 Flammeovirgaceae bacterium
AAGAAATAGCCTGGGAGTTAGGAGAATTATTAGCAAAGAAAAATCATACCTTAGTCTATGGTGCTGGAAATGTTGGTTTGATGGGTGTTATTGCCGATGCAATTTTGGAAAAAGGAGGCAAAGTAACGGGAGTTATTCCCAATTTTCTGGTAGAAAAGGAAGTAGCACATAAAGGGCTCACTGACATTATTACTGTGGATAGCATGCATGAGCGGAAACAAATAATGGCTGAAAAATCAGATGCTTTTATTGCTTTGCCGGGTGGGTTTGGAACAATGGATGAACTCTGCGAAATCCTAACCTGGTCTCAGTTAGATTTACATAATTGTCCGATTGGACTAATTAATATTGGAGGATATTTCGATCTACTGATCCAGTTCTTTGATAAAATGGTAGAAGATGGTTTCCTCAACAAGGTGAATAGAGGATTAATTTTAGTGGATGAGACTCCGGAAGGATTGCTGGATCAATTTAAAAATTATACTCCAAACAAGATGGGAAAATGGTTTGATGGAGAAAAGAGCTAAGCCTGATTAGCAAAAATTAATATCTCTAAAATATACAGCCACCACAAATTTGTAAAGAAACTTGTGGTGGCTTTTATTATAATTTTTTTATGCAAAAGCTTAAAAGTGAAAATCTTTATTAAATATCCAGGCTTACCAGGTTTTGTTGGGTAAGAGGCTTATTGATATACTTCTTTACATAGATATAATTTTTTGATTTATTGATATCCTGAGGGTTGATAGAAGAAGTAAGCATTACAATCTTGCATTTTCCCTTGGTCTCTTCATTTAATTTATCGAAAAGATCTAAAAATTGAAACCCATCCATTAAAGGCATGTCAATATCTAAAAATATAACATCAGGAAGAATTTGCATTGGGTCAAGGTGAGAGATTTTTTCAATGTTCTTCAGAAACTCGATGGCACTTCTTGCCCCAGAATGTACATAAATATTTTTGCAGATATTCGAAGCTTCTATCATCTTTTGATTGATAAGATTATCTATTTCATTATCATCAATCAACATCACTGAATGGTATTTTTTATCTGACATGTCTTACGTAAAAAAGTTAGTTGCTAAAAATTAATATAATTTGTTAACAGAATTCAAATATACATTTTAATTCTTCAATTATAAGTTTATCGAAAAATTAATGTTTTTATTTTTAAACATACTTAAATCTCGAATTTAATTCCCTGAGCAAGCGGGAGTTCTGTTCCGAAATTGATTGTATTGGTCTGTCTTCTCATGTAAACTTTCCATGCATCTGATCCGGACTCTCTTCCTCCTCCAGTTTCTTTTTCTCCACCAAATGCTCCACCTATTTCTGCCCCGGATGTACCTATATTAACATTGGCAATCCCACAATCTGATCCAAGGTGTGAAAGAAAATATTCAGTTTCGAGAATATTATCTGAAAAAATTGAAGAAGATAACCCTTGTCTTACATTGTTCTGTATTTCAACGGCATTTTCCACTCCACCGACATACTTAATCAAATATAATAATGGTGCAAATGTTTCTTCCTGAACTATTTCAAAATCACTTCCGGCTATTATAATACTAGGTTGCACATATGTCCCTGATTCGTAATCTTCTCCCTCAAGAGCTTTTCCACCAATTAAAACTTCACCACCCTCTTCTTTTGCACTTTTAATCCCTTCCATAAAATTTTTAACAGCGTCTTTATCGATAAGTGGACCCACCAAAGTGCCTTTTTCCAACGGATTTCCAATCGAAAGAGAAGGATAAATTTCCAAAAGTCTGTCTTTTACTTTATCGAATACATTTTCATGCACAATTAACCTTCTGGTTGAAGTACATCTCTGACCAGCTGTTCCCACTGCTCCAAATACTGCTGCTCTTATCGCCATTTCAATATTGGCATTTTCAGTGATAATAATGGCATTATTGCCGCCAAGTTCCAGCAGTGATTTTCCCATTCTGGCTGCAACCGTTTCACCAACTTTTTTACCCATTCGGGTAGATCCGGTGGCTGAAATTAAGGGTATTCTTTTGTCTGAAGACATTGATGCACCTATTTTTTCATCACCAATTACCAAATTGAAAATTCCTTCTGGTAAATCATTTTCCTTCAAAACATCCTTTATTATATTTTGACAGGCGATTGCTGTTAGTGGTGTTTTTTCTGATGGTTTCCAGATTATCACATCTCCACAGACTGCTGCAATCATGGCATTCCAGGACCAAACAGCAACAGGGAAATTAAAAGCGGAAATTACCCCTACAATTCCCAAAGGATGATACTGCTCATACATTCTGTGATTTGGTCGTTCGGAATGCATGGACAATCCATACAATTGCCGGGATAGACCAACGGCAAAATCACAGATGTCAATCATTTCCTGTACTTCTCCAAGACCCTCTTGGTAAATTTTCCCCATTTCATAGGTGACTAATTTTCCTAGGGAATCTTTATATTTCCGAAGTGCTACTCCAATTTGTCTTACAATTTCACCTCTGAAGGGAGCTGGTTTTTTTCTCCAAAAATCGAAAGCAGTTTGAGCTTTTTCAATTACCTGATTATAGTCTGCTTCCTCAATCATTTTGACTGAGGCAATTTTTTGTCCATCAATAGGGGAAAAAACATCAAGCAATTGCCCATTTTTACTTTCACCAGCTTCCTGTCCTGTAATGAAAGAAGGGTTTATTTCCTTGATACCCAAATCAAGTAAAACATGGCTAATTGATTGATTATCTGATTTAACAATCATAAGTTAAGTTTAATAAATGTGTTGAATTGGAAAATATGTTATTGGTTATTTTATCTTTTGGGACAAAGGAAATTTCAAAAACGGGAGGGTACTTTCATTTGAGTGTGTTCAGCACTAAAAAAATAGTCTCACGGAAAATTGGTAAAAAATTGACAATCTTGGTCCTAAAACTTAATCTGAGTTTTGATCTAAATTAGTTCCAGAAGGAAAATTATCACCAATTATTATTGTGAAAAAATCCTGTTTTGAGTTCAATGCCCATGAACATTACTAAGTTAGTTAATTATCCTAATATGGTAAAAAAAATCCAATTAATAAAAAATAAAAATAGAGTATTTAAAGAATAAAATAGCCTTCAAAAGAATTTTAGGACTATTTTATTCAATTTCATTAGCTACTCATCAAAAATGCTTTTATAAATGGATTTATATTACCATCCAGAACTTCCTGAACGTTAGAGGATTCTACCCCAGTTCTTACATCCTTTATTAATTTGTAAGGGTGTAAAACGTAATTTCTAATCTGCGAACCGAAATCAATTCGTTTCTTGTTGCTTTCTACTTTATCTCTTTCTTCATTTTTTTTATCAATTTCTATTTGATAAAGTTGGGACTGAAGCATTTTTAACGCTTTTTCCTTGTTCTGCAATTGAGAACGAGATTCCTGACATTCAATCACAATTCCGGAAGGCGCATGTTTTAACCTTACTGCAGTCTCAACCTTGTTTACATTTTGCCCACCAGCACCACTTGCTCTAAAAGTATCCCAGGTGATATGAGCAGGATTGATATTGATCTCTATAGAATCATCTAATTCTGGGTAAACAAATATTGATGCAAAAGAGGTATGTCTTCTTCCTCCAGAATCGAAAGGAGAAATTCTTACTAACCGGTGAACTCCAATTTCAGATTTTAAATAGCCATAAGCAAACTCCCCTTCAAACTCCAAAGTTGCCGATTTTATACCTGCAACATCACCAGGTTGATAGTTAACTTGTTTAACCTTATAGCCATTAGCCTCACCCCACATAATGTACATCCTCATCAGAATTTCTGACCAATCCTGACTTTCTGTTCCACCAGCTCCAGGGTTTATCTCCATTATGGCATTTAAAGGATCTTCTTCATTGCTGAGCATCTTTTTCAATTCAAGTGCTTCAACCGCTTTTATGAGTTCTTTTTCTGCCTCATTAACTTCTGAGTCTTCTACTTCTCCAAGTTCAAAAAACTCAAATAAGGTTTCAAGATCATCAAATAGGGTACTGACATTATCAAAACTGGTAACCCAATTTTTCTTTGTTTTTATTTCCTTAAGGGTCTGCTCGGCTTTTTTAGGATCGTCCCAAAAACCAGGTTGGGCTGTTAAAGCTTCTTCTCTCTGCAGTTCGGCATTCTTTTGATCGTAGTCAAAGATACCCCCTCAAGGCAGAGACTCTCGTCTTCAATTCCTTTAACAGGGATGAATTCATGTTGAAAGATATTTTAGTTGTTAGAGCTTGTTTAAATTTTAACTCATTCGCTGCAAACGTCCATTTATGAAACTTCACTTCAAAATAAAATATTCGAATAGCACTACTATTCAAATAATTTCTTCTTTCGTGAGAATCCAAAACTGAACGTTTTTGCTAGAAAACCTAGAGTTTAAACAAACTCATAGAAAATTTCCCCAAAATTAATACAATTTTAGTTACAACTTCATCCATTTGTCCAATTTGATGCAACCCTGAATTAGAATTCATGTCTATAGGAGAAAAGGAACAAAATAAATTTTACAGATAATGAAAAATAAAATTCTAAGCATCATTTTTTTACTGGTTTCCATCTCATTTTTTGCCAATGCACAGAACAAAGAAACTCGAAACCTTGAAAGTTTCGATGAAGTAGAAATAAGTGGAGCATTCAAGGTATACATTAGCCAGGGTAATAAAGAGGAAATTACCATTGAAACAAAATCGGCTGACCCTAAATTGATTATTACTGAAGTAAGAGGAAATACACTTAAAATTTATCCAAAGGATAAATCGTGGAGATATGGTAAGTCTGAGGCTACTTTATCTATTAGTTTTGAGAACATGGAGAAATTGTCCATTTCAGGATCAATAGACGTGATAGGGAAAACTAAGGTGACTTCCAATAACCTTGTAATAAGCAGTAGCGGTTCTGGAGATATTGAAATGGATATTAAAACTGAAGCCATAGCAGTACATCTTTCTGGTTCAAGTGATTTAGAATTGTCTGGAAGTACTAAAAAGCAGGAAATCAATATTTCCGGATCTGGGGATATTGATGCTTTTGATTTAGAAAGCGTGGATAGTAAAATTTCTATTTCCGGATCAGGAGAAGCGGAAATTAGTGTTTCTGGAAGTCTTTCTGCAAGAATTGCCGGATCTGGTGATGTGAAATATAAAGGAAATCCAGATTTAAAAGATGTAAGAGTAGCTGGTTCTGGTCATCTTTCAAAAGCCAATTGATTGATTAAGCACTAGTGCTTCACACCGGGTACTATTATTTCCGAAAAGTAGTAATCTCTCTATTCGTCTTTTACGAAAAAATGATACACGGTTAATTTTGAATTACTGCTTAAATAATAATAAAAAATAAGCCTGCAGCATTTAGTCTACAGGCTTATTTTTATTTAAAGCTAAAAATCTCTTTTACGAATTATTGAGATTAGGCTCTGTGATATTTATGGCTTCCACTCCTTTAATTTCCGGAACTGCATTTAAAATAGTTTGTTCTACTCCGGCTTTTAATGTCATGGTGGACATGGGGCAACTGCCACAAGCGCCCAGCAATTCTATTTTTACAATATTATCGTCCGTAATTTCCAGTACTTTTAAATCCCCTCCATCAGTTTCCAGATAAGGCCTGATATTTTTCAAGGCTTCATCTACTTTCTCTCTTAGACTACCCAATGCGTTTTCCATATATTTTTTTATGCCATGCTTTTACCATTTCCCAAGAGGATTGATATATGGCAATTTTGTTTTATCTGATAACAATTCAAATGAATCTTTGGTTTAATCCTTATTGAACCTCAACTACTTTTGTAGGTTCAAGCCCCGCATTTCTCATGGCAATTGTTCTGGCCAGTTCCTGAGCAATTTTACTAAATGCCTCAGCAGCAACATCATCTTGCATAGCAATAGGACTTCCCTTATCACCACTTTCCCTAATACTTTGTACTAATGGAATTTCACCCAAAAATGGAACTTCATATCGATCTGCCAAAACCTTACCTCCATCTTTTCCAAAAATATAATATTTATTTTCTGGTAATTCGGCAGGGGTAAAGTAAGACATGTTTTCAATTATTCCTAACACAGGCACATTTATTTGAGTATTTCTAAACATAGATACGCCTTTTTGTGCATCTTCTAAAGCCACTTTTTGTGGAGTAGTTACGATTACTGCACCAGTAACTGGAACAGTTTGCACTAATGTTAAATGAATATCACTTGTTCCCGGAGGAAGATCGATTAATAAATAATCCAAATCTCCCCAGTCCGCATCCGACAAAAATTGTCTTAATGCAGAACTTGCCATTGGCCCTCTCCAAACTACAGCTTCCTTAGAAGGAGTTAGATATCCAATTGAAAGTAATTTTACGCCATATTGCTCAATGGGAATGATTAGATTTTTTCCATTTTGCTGAACCAATCCTGGCTTGGCACTTTCTGTATCGAACATCACCGGAATTGATGGCCCAAAAATATCCGCATCAATAATCCCAACTTTTGCACCTGTTTTCGATAAAGCAATTGCCAAATTTGAAGTAACCGTTGATTTTCCAACCCCTCCTTTTCCGGAAGCTACTGCTATGATGTTTTTAACATTAGGTAAAATAGGAGTATTATCTCTTAAAGAAGTCACATCTGAGGTAAGGTTTACCATTACCAGCAAATCCTCAGAAAGTTCATTGTGAATCGCATCAACACATCTTTTCTTGATTAATTCCTTTAAAGGACAAGCGGGTGTGGTAAGCACTACCGTAAACTTTACTACTTTCCCTTCAATTTCTACATCCCGAACCATATTAAGCGTTACCAAATCTTTTTTTAAATCTGGCTCCTCCACAGTGGATAAGGCTTTTAATATTTCCTTGCTTGTAATATTCATTATTTTTGGTTAAATCACAGAGACACAAAGATATAAATTATTCATCATTATACTGAGAAAATGAATTGGGTGATGCAACATATCGTAAACATGAAATATTTGCTTCCTAACACTCAGATACTTACAAAAGTATCTCAATACAAACCAATACCTGTAAGGTATAAATGCCCACTGCATTTCAGGAAGTACTTAAAGTTAAAGGCCCGTTGCCAAAAGTCTTAAAGTCCAAATCCTTTTTAAAATTCATGGTTTGATTTTTTTAAAATGCCTTTTTATTATTGAATTTTGAGGCTTGTATTAATTCCCCTAAGGTAATTTTGATCAATGAGAATAAGTGATGACACCATAAGACAGATTCATGATGCTTCCGACATAGTAGAGGTAGTAGAAGAGTTTGTGCCTTTAAAGAAAAAAGGCCAAAATTGGTGGGCTCTTTCCCCATTTATCGATGAAAAGACCCCTTCTTTCACAGTTTCCCCATCCAAAGGAATATACAAATGCTTCAGCTCTGGGAAAGGCGGTGATGCTATTTCCTTTGTGATGGAAATGGAAGGTATAGGTTATATTGAAGCTTTAAAATTTCTGGCTAAAAAATACGGGATTGAAGTAGAAGAGGAAGAATTAACCCCTGCTCAACAAGAGACACAGAGTTTTAAAGAAAGTCTTTTGATCGCGCTTAATCACGCCAAAAAATTCTATCAGGACAATTTAAAAGTAGGAGAAGGCAAGGCTATTGGTGCAAGTTATTTTAAAGAAAGAGGATTTGACTGGGAAGTCATAGAAAAATTTGAACTTGGTTTTGCGCTCAATCAATGGAATGCTTTTGAAGAAAATGCTGTGAAGAATGGTTTTAAAGCAGAAATTCTTGAAAAATCCGGGTTGGTTATAAAGAAGGAGGAAGGGAAATCTTATGACCGATTTAGAGGAAGGGTGATTTTTCCCATTCACAATGTAAGTGGAAGGGCGATTGGATTTGGTGCCCGGACGCTAAAGAAAGATGAAAAGCCCAAGTATATCAATTCTCCTGAATCAGAAGTATACCACAAAAGCCAGATTTTGTATGGAATGTTTCAGGCCAAGAAGGCTATTCGGGATAAGGAGAATTGTTATCTGGTAGAGGGCTATACTGATGTTATTTCTCTGCATCAGGAAGGTATAGAAAATGTAGTAGCTTCTTCAGGAACATCACTCACTGAAGAACAAATTTCCTTAATTGGTCGGTTTTCGAAAAATATTACCATCTTATATGATGGGGATACTGCCGGGATAAATGCTTCTATGAGAGGAGTAAATCTTATTTTGGAAAAAGGGCTTGATGTAAAAATTGTCACTTTCCCCAATGGAGAAGACCCCGATAGCTATGTAAAAAAAATTGGAGGAGAAGGATTTAGAGCATTTCTGGAGAAAAACCAGAAAGATTTTATACTTTTTAAAACTGCCCTAGGGCTAGATGAAGCTAAAAATGATCCCTTAAAAAGGGCTGGTGTCATCAGGGATATTGTGGAAACAATTATCAAAATCCCGGATAGTATAAAGCAGTCTGTATTTTTTAAAGAATGCAGCAATTTGCTCGAAATAGATGAGGAGGTTTTAATTGAAGAAGGAAATTCGATTTTATTAAGAGAGCAAAAGAAAAAATACAATCAACAGCGGCATGATGGTGGTGGAAAAAGTATGCCTCCATCTGTTGAAGAATTAATTCCTGAGGAAAAAAAGGAAGAAAGTGTTGACCCTGTAATGGCGTTTCAGGAAAGGGAATGTATTAGAATTCTTTTGGAATATGGTAAGGAAAAAGATGAGGATGATAATAGGCTTAGTCATTTTTTGATTTCTGAAATTGATCAAATTTCCTTTTCTACACCGGTTTATCGCAAAATACTGGAGGTATATAAAATCGAAATTGGGAAAGGTAATTTTGTGGATGCTAGGTTTTTTATTCACCATTCAGATACTGAAATTAAAAATGAAGTGGTGAATTTGATTTCAGAAAAAGGAATTATAAGTGAAACATGGGGGAAAAAATTTAAGATAATAGTTCCAGAAAAAGATGCAAAATTGCATCAGGTAGTCTATGGAAATATTTTAAGATTGAAATACAGAACTATTAGAAAGCTTTGTGCAGAAAGTATGGACTTGCTGAAAAACGCTAGAGGTGAAGAAGAAGTGATGGAGAATCAAAAAATTTATTTTGAATTGAAACAACAGGAAAATGAACTTGCAAAGGAGTTAGGGATTACTTATTCTTAAGTTTATTTGAATTAAAAAGTAGAAAGTATAAATGAATAATCAGATAAGGCAGAGGCTACAAAGACTAGTCATTGCCTTTATTCTCCTTATATTCAGTCTGTTTGTAGGGATTTCAGGACTTATGGTTTTTGAAGGGCTTTTCTTTTGGGATGCCTTCTACCTAAGCGTGATCATTATTTCTACCGTAGGGATGAATGAGGTTGGTGCATTGAGTGATAATGGAAGAATCTTTATTTCATTTTACATTATTTTCAATTTAAGTATATTCGCCTACTTTATTTCTGTAATTACAAAATATGTATTTGAAGGAGAACTAAGGGAAATTTTTCAAACTTATATGGTAACAAGGGTAGGTGATAAAATGAAAAATCACACAATTGTTTGTGGTTATGGGAAAAATGGAATAAAAGCTTGCGAAGAACTGTTTAGAAGCAAGGTTCCTTTCGCCTTAATTGAATTTGATTCCGATTTGATTGATGATACTTATGCCGATGCCAAAAATGTTTATCTTGTGCAGGGTGATGCTACACATGATGAAGTACTAATCGCTGCGGGAATATTAAAAGCAGATACCATTATTACCACTCTTCCAAAAGATGCTGATAATGTTTTTGTCACTTTAACCGCAAAGGAGCTTAACCCCAGAATAAAAATCATTTCCAGGGCATCGGAAGAGAGCTCTATTCGTAAATTACAAAGGGCAGGAGCAGATCATGTTGTAATGCCGGATGCTATCGGTGGACACCATATGGCAACATTGGTAACTCGGCCTGAGGTAATAGAGTTTCTTGATTTACTCAATGGGGTAAGCGGAACAAAGCTTCAGTTGGATAAATTGCGGTTTGAGGATATGAAAGAAGATTTGAAGGGAAAGAGTATCAGACAAATGAATCTACGAGATTTAACAGGCGTAAATATTATAGGCTACAAGGATAAAGCGGAAGGATTTATTTTTAATCCTAATCCAGATACAGTTTTTAAAGATGGAGATGTGGCAATAATATTGGGAGGTGAAAGTGAGCTTACAAAATTCAAAGATTACTGTTACAGTTAACTTCGGATTAGAGCATAAAGAAAAACTGGAACCTAATTGCGGGGAATACTGCTGGATAATTGTTTGAGATATTTTCTTTGCTTGGAGCCTCAATAGTTTTATTTTGATGAAGTCTGAAATTAAGACCCGCATCTAAATTAATTCCAAAAGGACCTTCACTAAAAAATACCTTTCCAAGTGAAGGAGTCAAATAAAAAACTGTAGAAGAAGCTTCCTTATTAAAATCTCTTAAATAAGTGATCTTTTGGGTAAAATAATATGGAGGAAGCTTGATATTATTTACATTCTTTCCAAAATGATATTCATGCTCCAGTGTGACGGCATAGGTATTCCTGTTTTTATTTGTAGCAATCAGGCTGCCATAGCTCATACCAATTTTACTGAGATTAGTAAATTGATATTTCATCCCAAGGTGAAGCAAGTCAGGAAACCCTAAACCCAAATCAATTTCAAGATTTCCCTCCTTTTTTTGACCCTGACCATATAAAATGCCAGAGGTGGCCAATATTATCATTGTGAAAAAGATGGGTAATATTCTTTTGAAATATTTTTTCATAAGTTTTATTTTCAATTAAGTACCCGTGCTCCACACTGGGTACTATTATTTCCGAGAAATAGTAATCTCTCTATCAGTCTTTTAAATAGATGTGCAGAATTAAATATACTTAATAAGTGCCCCAACTTTTTTATAATGAGATAAAAGTACTCAATATAAAATATTACTGGTACTTA
>JAHQVQ010000152.1 GCA_019634305.1 Flammeovirgaceae bacterium
AAAAAGTAATTAATGGCTTTAATTGCGGAGTTTCATCTTGTACAATTAGTATTTTATTATCTTGTGAAAAAGCAAAATTAAAGCTTAGAAATAAACCCAAATAAATTAGAAATCTGGTTAGTTTTATATTCATAGAATTTTTATGGTAAGATTCAATTATTTGTTAGTCTTATCAATTAGACACCTTCTAGCAGATGACAGGACTATTGTCCTAAGAAAAGAGGAATTAGAAATTTTGAAATGAATTACTCAATTAAATGGTGAATAGAGAATATGGCAGATCAGGAAAAGGAAATTATTAAAAATTTTGGAAATAAGCTAAGAGTAAGGGTTTGTGGTATTTGTATTGTTGATAATAAAATATTGATGATCAGGCATTTATCAGTTGGTAATAAATATTTGTGGGCACCTCCCGGAGGTGGGTTAGATTATGGGGAGACTACTGAAGAAGCTTTAAAGCGAGAATTCTTAGAAGAAACTGGGTTGTTTGTATCAGTAGAAAGGTTCCTGTTTGTACATGAATTTTTAGCAAAACCACTTCATGGAATCGAATTGTTTTTTTTAGTAAAACCCAAAGGAGGAGAATTGGGGAAGGGTTTTGATCCTGAATTGGAAAAGGGGAAACAAATTATTGACACTGTAATGCTATTATCTTTTGAGGAAATACTTCAGGAACCAAAAGGTTGTGTTCATCATATTTTCACCAAATGTAATTCCATACCAGAATTATTAAGTTTAACTGGCCATTTTGCTTTTATTCCTAAGTGAAATTATATTCAAACTAATGTGACCAAGAATCAATTTTTATATGTGAAACTAAGCACATCATAATTAAATATTGAGCAGGAATATAAGTGCCCATTATTAATAATTCGTCATAAGTTAAAGGTTCTGAAAATAAGAATTTATTTACCCCAATCAGGCTGTCAGAAATCACAAATAATATTGCCCCTATGAAAACTAATAACCAGGATTTTTTACTTGTCATTTTTTTTCTATTAAAAGCAGTAGCAGACATTCCAACCAATGCAATGGCATAAAATAAAACTGCAATTTTTAAGATCATATCCAGATAAGGGAAGAGCAAAATATAAAAAAATACCCCGTAGAATAGAAAAGGTAGAATCAAATAGGGCATTGCTTTAAAAATAGATTTTTGACTTTTAGAATTATCTATTGCCTTATTAAATACAAGGATATACTTTATTTGGGAAACTAGAAAACTTGCTAATACGATAATAAAAAAAAGTGGATTTACTCCCTGAAACATCAGAAATATGTCACCCAACCAGGAGAATAAAAAAGCAAAATAAACTAAAGGTTTAATGCTATTTGAAACGATTTGAGTTTGAAGGAAAAAATAAAAACCTATCCAAACCATGATCAAGGGTTTGAATATGATATTCAATGATGAGAAGGAATTGAACTCTGCTAAAAGGTCTCCCGAAATAATAACTCCAAAAAGGATAAGTACCAGTACTATTTTATATTGAGTACTTTTATCTCATTATCAAAAAGTTGTGGCACTTATTAAGTATATTTAATTCTGCACATCTATTTATGAAATAGAATTTTTGTTTTTTTTGTCATGATCTGTTTTTCTTCAAGCTTACTAAAGCTAAAGAAATCTCATAGAAACCAAAAATTTTATTATGATAGAAAGTCTTTTGAGTTTAATATCATAAGCATTTATTTTTCAGCTACAGGTTGAATATTTTCCTCAGCAAAGTCGACCCATTCCAGATGAATAATATTCATAGGATTTGCTGTAAGTCCAGCAACATCTTTTTGGGTAATTCTCATGACTTCATCATAAAATAAAACAATTACTGCACACTCGTCCATTACCATTTGATCCAATTGATGGAAAAGCTCATGTCTCTTCCACTTGTTTTTCTCTTGGTGTACAATTTCGAAAAGCCCATCAAATTTTTTGTTTTTAAAATGGGTTTTGTTAGGGCCAACTGGGCTAAAGTTTTCAGAATAAAAACAAGAAAGGTAATTCTCCTCATCGGGATAATCACCAAGCCAGGAACCTCTGAAAAGTAATGCCTTAGAATTGTCAACTATTTCCTGATGAAGGGTGAAATTATTTACGTCCACTTTGATTTTTATACCCAGTACAGCTTTCCATTGACGCTGTAGATATTCCATCATCACGGCATAAACAGGGTTGGTATACAAAGTTACTTCAGGAAAATTCTTCCCTTCCGAAAAGCCGGCTTCTTTTAAAAGTTGTTTGGCTTTTTTTTCATTGAAGTGGTAGCCCTTTACAGTGCCACTATCAAACGAAGGAAGAGCTGTTGGAACAAATCCTCCATTGCCTGGAACGCCAAGGTTATTTCTTAGAAATGATACTAACTCTTCGCGATTAATGGCATAACTCATCGCTTGCCTAACTTTTTTATTTAAAAAAGGATGATTGGGGTCGTTATATCTCGATGGATCGAGTTGAAAACCAATGTATTCTGTGTTCAAATAAGGGACTTGTTGAACATTGAATTTTGACAATATTTCATCTTTTATTTCTCCCTTTTTATTTAATAATTGATCTACAGTATTAGGATCAATTCCAGCCACCAAATCCAATTTCCCCTGCTTAAATGTCAGGAATTCCTGAGTTTTATCCGCAATAAAATTAATCTGAATTATATCCAGATATGGTAATTGATTATAATTATTATCTCTTCTCCAATAGTTTTTATTTTTCCTCATGGTCAGGCTGGTGCCTTCATCCCAGTCATTCTCTTTTAAGGTAAAGGGTCCTGTTCCTACTGGATTTCTACCAAAGTCCTTTCCATAGAACTCTATTGCCTCTTTAGGAACCACATAGGTATAAGGCATGGATAAAATTTGGAGGAAAGGTGGAAATGGTTTCCTTAACCTAATTTTTAGTTGGGTTCGGGAAGTTGCTTCAAAGCTAGATTCGGAAATATTTCCATTTTTATCTTTTAGCACTTTATCATTAAAAACCCAGGAACCTGAACTTGCGGTTTTTTTATCAACAATTCTTCTGAAACTGTAAACAAAATCCTCTGCGGTAACTTGCCTGCCTTTTCCGTTTGGGAAAACTTCGTTATTATGAAAATATATATCATCTCTTATTTCAAAAGTATAAGTAAGTCCATCATCCGATACTTTCCAGGTTTTGACAAGGCATGGATGAACTGATAAATCCTCATTGAATTCAAATAAACCATTATATAATTGTGTTACAGCCCAAACATTTGCCTGATTTTTAGCCAAAGCCGGATCCAATGAAGTGAGCCCTTCATGCTGGTTATATTTGAATACTTTTTTTGTGTTTTCTGCAATTTCTTTTTCTCCATTTCCACATCCCCAAAATGCCCATGAACAAGTCAATAGCACTAGAAATTGTCTGATCATATCCTTAGTATTTAGCTTTAATAAATTATATTTGTGCCTTTTGATAGATTCTTTAATAAAAGTTAACGCAAGAGTGAGAGTTTTCTTGGAGAGAATTACCAGATAATTTAATGAATTTTTTATTTTTTTAGTTAACCTTGCATTTCAAAAACCAAATATAATTCACAGTAATCAACTGTATTTTCCGATACACTTTTCAATAATAAATCATATAGTTGAAGTGAAATAAATCTATACCATCAAACAAACATGGGGAAAATTATTGCCATTGCCAACCAAAAAGGAGGAGTAGGAAAAACAACCACCGCTGTTAACTTAGCAGCAAGTTTTGCAGCACTTGAATTTAGTGCTTTAGTTGTAGATGCTGATCCACAGGCCAATTCGACTTCTGGTTTGGGATTAGATCCTAAAATTGAAAGACAAACTATATACAATTGTATGGTTGATGGTGTAGCTGTAGAGGATGTAATTGAACCTTCGGCATTTGACTACCTGGATATTATTCCTTCTCACATAGATTTGGTAGGAGCTGAGGTTGAAATGATTGAGTCTGAAAATAGGGAGGAAAAAATGAAGGAGTCTCTGGCAGTAGTAAAGGATAATTATGACTTTATTATTATTGATTGTTCCCCATCATTAGGTTTGATCACCGTAAACTCTTTGACAGCAGCAGATTCGGAAATTGTACCTGTGCAATGTGAGTATTACGCTTTGGAAGGTTTAGGCAAATTGTTGAGTACCATAAAAATTATCCAAAGCAGGTTGAATACTGATTTGGTAATTGAAGGAATTTTACTCACCATGTTTGATGTAAGACTAAGGTTGTCTAATTTGGTTGTTGAAGATGTCAACAAGCACTTTCAGGAGCTTACTTTTAATACAATTATTCCAAGAAATATAAAACTTAGTGAGGCCCCAAGCTTTGGGTTGCCTGCAATAGCCCATGATGCTGAAAGTAAAGGCTCAATTAGTTACTTAAACCTTGCTCAGGAAATTTTAGAGAAAAATAATTTAGTAAAAAAATAAAATTTCATCAGGTACAAACGAATTGAAATTACCAAAAAGGAGCTACACCTTTAATAAATCTGAAAAGGTCATTCCCTTCTAAATGGGAGTGATAAATTACTTTTCAAGAATCGCTTTAACAATTCTACAATCAGAACTTGAAGATTAGAAATTAAAAACTAAGTCTTTAATTTCCTGAAACAGGGAAGTGGTATAATTTGCCATAACTGCCCGAATTTAAGAAAGCTTATTCCCTAATTTAAGCATTCTACCCATAAGTTTGAAGGTTGGTGAAATCCATTTCAAAAATCTATGGTAAAAATTTTATTGTTTATGTAAAGGTAAAATTCAATAGTTTTGCAGATGGTTTGTGGAGGAGGAAATTTAGAAATGGAAAAAAAAAGAAATCTATTTATAAAAGGACAATGGCTGATCCCAAAAAAGTAAAATTACAAAAAAGACAATCTCTTGGAAAGGGGCTGGGCTCATTATTGTCTGATGCACACCTTTCTAAAAAAGAGCCAGAAAAGGTCAAAGAAACAGCTTTGTCAAGTTCAGTTTCCGAAATTGAAACTGGTTGGATCGAAGCAAATCCTTATCAGCCAAGGCAGGAATTTGAACAGGAAAAACTGGAAGAACTTGCAGAATCCATAAAAATACATGGAATAATCCAGCCGATTACAGTTAGAAAACTGGAGGAAAAAAAGTTTCAGTTAATTTCTGGTGAAAGGAGGCTGGAGGCATCTAAACTTGCTGGGCTAAAGACAATACCCACTTTCATTCGAACGGCCAATGACCAGCAAATGCAGGAAATGGCCCTGATTGAAAATATTCAGAGAGAAAATCTTAATGCTATTGAAATAGCCCATAGTTACCAAAGATTGATCAGAGAGTTTGGGCTTAAGCAGGAAGAACTTGGTGATAGGGTTGGGAAGAAAAGAGCTACAGTTACAAATTATCTGCGACTTTTGAAATTACCTTTTGAAATCCATGTAGCAATAAAGGAAAATAAGATTTCTTTTAGCCATGCAAAACCATTGGTTAATATAGAAGAAAGTAAAATACAACTTGCTATTTTTGATCGGATCATTGCAGAAGATTTATCGGTGAGGAAGGTAGAGGAGATTGTGAAAAATCTTAAGTTGGAGAAACAAGAAGAAAAATCAGCAACAAAACAACAGGATCCAGAATTTAATTTCCAGATAAAAAGAGTTCAAAATAAACTGGCGACCCAGTTTGGAACTAAAGTAAAAATTCAGTCATCTGATAAAGGAAAAGGGGAAATAAAAATACCTTTTACCTCCACCGATGATTTGAATAGAATTTTAGAATTATTGAATTATGCTGACTAAGAATTTTTAGGAAAATATTTTTGAGACCAAAAAATATTTATTTACCTGATACTTTCTCTGCCCATAAAAAAAGGTTTTAAATTCTGTTAAAAGCGATGTTAAATATTAGCAGCCCTAAAACTATTTCAATATTTATCCTAGTTTTAACCCTGTATTTTTTTGGGTTTTTAAAGAGGATTTTAAATTCTTTCCCAAAGCCTTGAATTTAGGAAATAATTAAACCAGATCCGACACCTAATTAATTAAGATGTTTGCTACTAAAATTTCTGGGTTTTTTTTTGGATATAATAATCCAAAGAGCGTAATTCTTCTGAGTTTTTTGCTTTTCTCTTGTGCCGGGACTATTCTGGCTCAGGAAGAAACAGATTCCACAGGAACAATACTTGATTCTTTAGATTTATCCCTTCTAAATCAGAAAAAAGAGCTTAATCCTCCATCGAAGGCGGCTTTAATGGGAGCAACCATTCCGGGATTAGGGCAGGTTTATAATAAAAAATACTGGAAAGTCCCGATTGTGTATGGGGGATTTGTGATATTTGCATCCCTTATAGATTTTAATAATGTAAGGTATATTGCTTATCGGGATGCATTAGCAGTGAGATCTGATTCTGATAGTAGCAATGATAATGATTTTGATGATTTTATCCCTATAAACACCCAAACGGATCAATTAAGACGGGGACGGGATTTATTCAGACGAAATCGGGATTTTAATATAATTCTCACTTTTATGTGGTATGGATTAACAATTGCAGATGCCACTGTCGATGCGCATTTAGGTGCTTTTAATGTTAGTGATGACCTTGCTGGGACTATTAAACCAAGCCTTTTGGATACACAATTGAATACTGTGGTACCTGGGGTAACCCTTACATTAAACCTAAAATAATTTAAGAATTTTGTCTTAAAAACTATCCATTTAATAAAAATAGGGTTATATTTTATAATGGGCTCGTAAAATCGAGATTTCCTGAAATTTTTAGTTATTACTAATTACTTGATTTCAGAAGCTTTTTATAGGTGTTATTTGCCTTTATTTAGTAAAGTTGAAAAAATTAAACCCGACTTTATACTAAGTTATTTTTGCTCAAGACGATGCGTTTTTGAAGCGTATATCAGCGCTACGCAACGAAAAAACAAAGTCGTATGGGGCAAAATAACTAGTAGAAAGCGGAGGTTATTTTTTTGTCTTTACTTAACTAATTTGAATAAAACTTTTTTAATAAATCTTTTTAATAATGAATATTGATAATAACTCAGTTGTTTCCCTTACTTACGAATTAAAAGAAAATGACAAAGAAGGTAAAATGATACAGG
>JAHQVQ010000153.1 GCA_019634305.1 Flammeovirgaceae bacterium
CTTGTGAGTGTAAATTAAGGAAAAAAGAGCTTAGCGACTGAAGTTGTTCAGTGGAAAAAGCACTGGAATATTCTGTTCCACTCATTAGTAACAATGCTGCAATCTGATTGAACATATTGATGCACAAAATAGCTACTGAAAGCATAACACAGAACACCATGAGCATGGAAAGTTCCTTATTTACTAGCTTAAATATGGGATATAAAAGCAGCGGAAAAAAGAAATAGGTTGTGCTCATTATTAAATCGCTCACTATTCCCAACCTGAATAATCCTTCCATGCTTTTAATATTAGTGGCAGTGGCCAAAACATCTCCATGAACTATAATTTCCTGACGCACAAAAAATTCTGCATAAACCCCACAAATAATCAGGATTAAAAAAAGTAAACCTGCTAACCTACCTCTGTTCTTATATGAATTCATTATACCTGAAGCTTTTTAAAATAATTGATAATCAATTTGATATTCTTGAGCTTAAAAATATACTCTATACATTAGGTTAGGGAAAAATCCGAATTGGGTGAGATAACCAATTGAATTGGGTTCACTTTCATCATAATACTCTGATAGTTTCCCCTTCTGATTGGTAATATTTTCCAGATTTAGGAAAATTTCATGGGTAGCTTTAGGCTTATTGATTTTATAACTTGCTGAAAGAATGATTTGATAAATATCCTCAATCTTATCATTATAGGCTTTTCCATAATCCCAATACTGGTCTTTTTCCGGATCAACAGCCAGGTTACCATTTCCATCTCTCAATAAGGGAATATATTTTTGTCCTCCTCCAAAAAATATTTTAGCATTTAAACCCAGGGTTTTGTTTTCTTTTTTCCCCAGATGGGTAAATTCTTTTCCTATTAAAATATTGAGCAAATAATTATAATTAAACCGGGTATTTCGCTCAATTCCTTCCAGGGTTTTGTATTTGGAATTAAAAAAGGAGGTGTTGATTAGAAAGAAATAATTATCATCAAAAAACCGCTCCAGGGTAAATTCTATACCATAATTTTTCCCTGTTCCTTCGTTTACCAAATCCACATATCTATAGTCCAAACCTTCATTGATGGTGGCAAAATAACTTGTATCACTATTTTCTACAGGAAGGTTATATAAGTCCTGGTAATACACTTCCACCTTTGCCATCAGGTTTTGGGAAATTCGTTTTTCGTAACCCACTACAAAATGATGTGCTTTTAGTAAATCCAGATCTTTATTAGGTTCTACCAAGCTACCATCCTCTCGTTTTACTTTGGAAAAATAATGATGCAATCCTTCCATTGTACTATGACTGCCATATCCAACATGAATAGAATTAGTATGATTTAATTTCCAATTAAAAGCTAATCTGGGTTCTAGCGTACTTTTATTATTCAATAGCACATTCATATTGTGCAACCCTGAAACTATGGTGATTTTATCATTCAATCGATGTTTCCAACTGATAAAATTTCTAATAGTACTTATATTTCCTGCGAAATCTATACTGCTTACCCTGTTCCCGGTTTCCTCCTGCATATAGCTCTGTAGGTTATCAAAATCGAAATAGGCATATTTTGAGCCGACTTGGATTTTATTTCTGGCATCCAGCTTATGGTTATAAGTCACTGCCGCACGATAAGTTATTTTTGTCAATCTGTTTTTATAATTCAAATATCTATTGGTAACAGAATCCTTTAAATGCTGACCTTCATTATTATAAATATTGATGAGACTGGATTCATAAATATCATCCTTAATTCCTTCACTGGAATAGGAAAGTGTTGTATTAACAAAGCTGTTTTTATTAATTGAAATAGTATGATTCAAACCAGTGTTTAATAAATAAGCATTCTTATTAAAATCCTCCTCGATTTCCGCTTTCATAGACCTGTTCCCAGGTGTTTGCCAGGTATCTGGCTTTACATCCTCAAAAAGAAAACTACTATAACCTCCTAAACCGAATAAAGAAAAAGTCCCCAATTTTTCAGTAGGCAACACTATTTTAAAGGATGCATCCTGAAATTTTGGTGTTCCTACTTCATCAATTAAACCAAGATCTTGAATCATGGAAGCAGTAGAATATCGATAATTCACAATATAGGAACCGCCATATCCCTTTTTAAAAGAACCCTCCACCGTAAAATCTGTCCCAAGTAGGCCAAATCCAAAAACACATTCTGTATTTTCATTATTTCCTGCCCTTAGTTTTACATCATAAACTCCTGACAAAACATCTCCATATTCTGCGGTAAAAGCTCCAGTGTAAAAATCAGAAGTGGCTAATACATTGTTATTCAATGCACTGATGGAACCTCCCACCATGGCAGGATCTGCAAAATGATTGGGGTTGGTAATTTGAATTCCCTCCAATCGCCACTGCACATACTTCGGAGAATTTCCCCTTACAATAATATCATTACTACCATCCTGAGTACTGGTTACCCCTGCAAAATTGGATACTACACGGGAGGGATCATTGAATGTTCCTGGAAATCTGGTGGTTTCTTCCGGGGAAATAGAATGTGTGCTGACAAGTACCAGATCATTTAATGCCTCGCCTTTATTTTCATTGGCAGTAATCACTATTTCATCCATATTCACGGTAGATTCCTGCATTTGAAAATTTAAAACCACTTCTTTACCAGAAGTAACCACAATATTAGAGATAGTTTGAGATTCATATCCTAAATAGGAAAGTTGTAAATTATACCTGCCTGTAGGCACTTTTTCCAATCTGAAATTTCCATCCAGATTAGTAACCGAACCAATTAAAGGATTGGAATTGATAATGGTAACCGTTGCTCCAATGATGGGTAATTGACTATCTGTATCGAGAATTGTTCCTCTCACAGTTTGGGTAAGTTCCTGACTAAAAGCCATAGCAGAACTCAGCATCAGGGAAATAAAAACAATACAAATTTTCTTAATGTTGGCCATTATTTAAGTTTTAGATTTCGGAAAATGAATTTGAAATAGGGAAAAATTGTAAGACTGTTTTAGCTAATTTTTGTGGTTGGGGTATTTTTTCACTTAATTATTTAACCATTATTTCATTTCCAGAATAGAGGAGATAAAATGGCCCATAATTATTAGCACTTCTCCCTGTAATTTGTCCGAATCCTTCGATTGACTTTTGAATGCTCCGGAAAAAATTCCAGATTTAAAAAAGTCAGACTTTTCTTTTTCTAAAATTGATTTTACCATTTCCAGACTTTTCATTTCATCGCTTTGGGAAAACCTTTTATTCAAAGCTACTTTTGGTAAATAATCCGAATAGGTTGTATCAGTTGCTTGGGTAACTTCCTGCAGCTGAAAGGTTTTATTATGGGGAATTGTTGTGATAAAATTAACCTGCCCTATACAACAATTTAATGTAGAAAGGAGAATGATAGTAAAGAGATAGAAAATTTTCATTTTGCTTAAGTTTAATGGTTGATTTTTAGTTTCTTAAGCAAATGTGCTGGTGCAAAGGAATTTCTACAATTCCGATATGCAAATCAAGTGAGGGTGTCTGCGAATTGGGACTTTTTATCTGCAAAATATATGATGGAAAATTTAACTGTTGCTGTTGATTTTCTGGAAAAAAAAGTCCCTATACGTTTCGGAAATAGGAATAACCTGATCAGCAATTCTAATTCGACTTCTTTCAATTGAAGCAATTTTGCTTAAAGCTACCATATAAGATTTGTGTACTCTGCACACCAAATCGGAAGGGATAAGTTTTTCTAATTCTTTAAAATTTTGCAGGGTCATTATCTTTTGTGTGAGGGTATGAATTCTGCGGTAATCTCTCATTCCTTCAATATAAATAATTTCGCTCAATGTGATTTTTTCCAGCCTGTTTTCGGTTTTCACAAATATGAAATCTAAAGGAGGATTTGTATTGTTGGACTGATGGTCAAGGTTTTCCTGAGCCTTATTCACTGCCAGCAAAAACCTATTGAAGGTGAAGGGCTTTAATAAATAATCTGTCACGTTCAGTTCATAACCTTTTAAGGCATATTCCTGATAGGCAGTTGTGATTATTACCTGGCTTTTTATTTTGGAACTTTCAAGCAATTCAATACCCGATAATTCATCCATATTTATATCCAGAAAAAGTAAATCTACTTCATTCGATTTCAGAAATGCCAAACCATTCAGCGCATCATCAAAAGTGGCATTTAGTTCAAGGAATGGCACTTTATTTACAAAATTCCTGGTTCTTTCCAATGCCAGAGGTTCGTCTTCTATGATGATACTACTATATTTTTTCATTGCTAATGGTTAGTGATACAGCATATAAATCATTTTGCTTCACCACCTCTAATTGATGTTTTTCTGGATAAATCAAATTTAATCTTTTTTTAATGAGTTCATTCCCTAATCCATTATATCCATTGGTAATTTTTCGTGCTCCATCAAATTTGTTTTCACATTTCATTTTTAGAGTATTCTCCTCAATTTGGATATCAATGTTGATGGCATTTTCCAGCTTTTTATTATTGGTATGTTTAAAGGCATTTTCGATAAAAGGAATAAAAACCATTGGGGCAATTGTTCTCCCGTTTGCTGTACCATTTACTTTAAAATTCACATAGTTGGCGTTGGAAGTTCTTATCTTCTGCAGGGCTATGTATTTATCCATGTATTCCAATTCTTGGGAAAGTAATATTTCCTCAGTTTTGGTTTCAAAAAGCATGAATCGCATGATATCCGATAGCTTATTCAGGTAATTGGAAGCATCTTCCGCATCCTTAAGAATAAGTACATCAATATTGTTGATTGTATTGAAAAGGAAATGTGGATCTAGCTGAGATTTGACCAATGCCAGCTCCATTTCATGGTTCTGTTGTACTAATGCTTCTTTCAATTTGATTTCCTTCACCCAGGTGAGAAACCCCTGAATTACCCAGGCTATAATACCGGAAACAAAGGTGATAAAACTCATAACCAAAATCACTCCGGTTTCTGAATAATCCTCATCTTCATACTCCCCACCAAGATCACATACTTCACCAAAAGTTCCATTCAATATACTCCAGCCTACCAGGGCAGAACCATAGGCTGTAATTAACCCATAAACTATAGTGAGCAAGACATTTTTTTTCTGAAGAAACCTGGGAAAAAGCAGAAAATAGAACAAATAAAAGGAAATTGCTGAAGGGACCAGTGCAAAAAATAAAATGGCCTTGAAAGCAGCTTCCAATTTGGTTTCATCTACCTCTCCCCTGCTACCGTAAATGGCACCTAAAATTACCATCACCAGCATAAAATAGCAAACCCAAAAACCAACATGTAAAAGAATAACAATTGATTTCCTCATATCTCAAATTTAGAAATTATAAGCGCTAAATATCCTATGAACTTTTATCTTTTAAAAAAGTATTATGCCAATTGGGAATATTTGTCTGCAAGTGGATATTTGTAATACTGATTCAGAATCTAAACTTTAAAATTTTGATCAAAATGACCGAAAATTCTTTGCAAAACAACAACCCATTAATACTAATTGCAGTTATTATTGGACTATTTATAGTAGGCTGTCAAAAAGAAAACACAGTAAATCAGAAGGATACTTTAAACATAGTTTTTGTAACTGGTGATGAGGAATACCGGACTGAAGAATCCATGCCTATGCTGGCCAGATTGGTAAAAAGGGAGCTGAATGCTAATGTAAAAGTTTGCTATGCACTGGATTCGGCTGGTTTTATTGCCCCAAACCGAACAGACCATATTGCAGGTCTGGAAGCACTTGAGGATGCTGAACTGATGGTCATTTTCACCAGATATAGAACTTTACCTGAATCTGAAAGAAAATATATTGTTGATTATGTGGAATCAGGAAAACCAATAGTAGGCTTCCGGACTTCCACACATGCATTTAAATATGATTTGGAACTGGATTCTACTTTAGAATTTTGGAATAATGAATGGCCTACCAAAGTTTTTGGGCAACAATGGATTACCCACCACGGGCATTTTGATGATGGCAGAAATCCTTTAACCGAAATCAAAACAATTGAAGGTGTAGATCATCCTATTCTAAAAGGATTTGAAAGTTTTAATGCTTACTCATGGTTGTACCATGTAGATGGTGGAAACTGGAAAGTATATGGTGACACTAAACCTTTTCTTGTTGGTCACTCTTTAAAATCAAACCATGAAATGAAAGAAAGGCTAGACCAATATCCAATTGAAAATCCTGTTGCCTGGACTAAAACATATACTGGAAGGAAGTAGTGGAAAATCTGCCAGAGTATTTTTTACGACTCTTGGTCATCCTTATGATTTTAAACTTTCGAATGTACGAAAAATAGCACTCAATGGTATTTACTGGGCATTGGGAAAAGAAAATGAAATCCCTGAAAAGGGTGCAAAGGTAAATCTTGATGTTCCTTATGAACCTAACAATTCTGGATTTGGGGAAAAATATAAAATGAATAAGATACCTGAAGTTTTATAGGTTTAAGTAATCAAATAATCGGCTATTCGACTTTTGCAAAGTCGAATAGCCTAATTTTTTATATTATTCAAATTATTTCTTCAATTCAAACTTCCTACTTTTTGCCTCAGAAGCTGTAGGAAAATCATCAGGAATATCTTGTGAAACTTTCCCTGTAGCTGCCCACTCTGTTCCTCGAATTAAGGAAATAATAAACCCTACATTTTCGAAAGAATAAGCTTCATGGCCTAAAGTAGTATGGAAAATTCTGCCTTTGCCATATTCCAAAACCATTAGTGCAGGTTCATGTCTATCAGTAGGTGCCTTTCCAGAGTTATCTTTTCCGGTAGCAAGAACCGTTATATTTTCAGCTGGTCCTCTGAGTTTGGCATAACATTCATCCATTCCGGTTAACCATTCTTTGGGCATGTCTTTGGTAATCGGATGGTCAGGTACTCTTACAGTTATTGTAATTTCACTTTCTGGCCCGTGGGTTCCACCCTTTCCTTTAGAATTATCTTTTACTAATTCTCCCTCATTGGTATAATAAACATATGGACCGTCTTTTTCATTTCGACCGCCCCAACCTCCAAGACCAATCATTTTGTTATAGGCTTCCCAGGTAGGAAAGGAATTATCAGCAGCATGCACCGACACAAAACCTCCACCAGATTTCACATACTTTTCAAATGCCTTTTGTGTTTTCTCTGACCAGTCAGCAGCTTTCCAGCCAAAATTGGAAATCACTACATCATATTTTTTAAAATTAGGAGCAAAATCAGGATCTGTTTTTGGTGATTCCAGATTTTCTGTTTTTTCTACACCTGCCATTGCAAGATACTTTTTCTCTCTTTCCGCCTTCCAGGTATATTTAGAGCGATTAATATCTACTTCAAATAAACCCGTTTCTTCAAGATATTGCTTCATCATGATGGTAGATTTCGGCCATACCTCATGGTTGTTCTGCCCATCTATAATAAGTGCTTTCAGCTGGGCATTTGCTGCAATGGAGCACAAAAGAATGTAAAAAATGCTAATAATGGTTTTCTTCATCATCTCTAAAAAATTTGTTTAATAGTTTTGTTGTGTCATAAGGATAAACCAACACGTAAAATTAATTCTGGCTCTTCAGACTTCTTTTTATTAATCCTGAAATAAACCTCATTATATTAATATTCCTGAAATTAATCATTAACTGGTAAACTTCAATTATTCTTCATATTAATTAATTCTGGTTTTGACATTTCTGAATTTTTAGTTTCTACGTGCTTCCAATGCTATCAAAAAATTCTCCAAATTGGCAGTTATACCCTTATAACTTCCTGATTTAATGAAGGTTAAGGTTCAGGTAACAAACCTGTTTGAGAATTTCCTTATAAAATATCATCAGAAACCCATATCACAGGATTTCTTACAAAAGTATTTCGTTTAACTTCAAAAACCTGTGGACTTGGTTCGAGTATTTTCCACAAATCAATATATTTTGGCTGATCGAATGCCAATCCTGAAAATAGCAATGAAGGTTGCCTTACTGGCCAGTTATCCCAATACAATACATCCTTTTGATAAGGCCATTTGCTTTTATCGGCAATGTAGGGATACATAAATTCCATCGCTATTTTCATCCCTCTTTCATTTTCAGTGGTATAGGTGAAAAGGTTATTTTCAGGTGTGGAAAGGATCTGGCATATTGTAGCAAAAGCATCTAAATTGAACAAGGAATAATTGTAAGGTTTTGTCCGTCCTAACTCTTTGGGAAATCCACCATTTTCATCCATTTGCTCTGGAAGTAATACTTCTTTATACATTTTCCTACAATAAGCTTTAGCTTCCTCATTCCCAGTGAGGTTAGAAAATGCAGCTACCTGCATAGCCCAGGTACTGCTGTGGTTATTTCCATTATCTCTTTCTGCAAGTCCATATTCATGGGTAGTCATCCACTCCACATATTGGGAAAACCATTCGATGACTCCATTTAACTCCTCTGCTGACCAGACTTTAGAATCCTGGCTAATATGAGTTGCCTGGGAAACCTCAATTAAGTGGATGGTATCTATTATCCCGATTCCCCTTCCCGAAACTCTACCTTTTATCGCCTGACCAAACATTAAATTTGAATTCATTTTAGTCTCTGGATTTACAAACCAGGCCACCAAATGCTTTTTCAATTCAGCTACATATTTATCTTCTCCTGTTACCCAATAGGCAGCTCCAATAGCTCCGGCAATCTCACTCATTCGCATGACAGCTTCCCGGTGTTTGGTAAAGTTATCAGGGTTGGTCATACCATCTTTTCGAATATAAGCACCTTCAGGGTTTTTAGGATCTTCCCACCAATAATCTCCTTCAGAATAGAAATCGTGAATTCCCCCCTCCGATCTTTCACTGGAAAAACTGGTGATGGTGATCACTTCCAAATTCATAAACTTTTCTGCTTTTTTAATAATTTCCTCTTTTTCAAAAGGGGAGGATGAAATTTGTTCAACAAATTCTTCCTCTCCAGTATTTCTAGTTTTTTCCTGACAGGAAAAGAGTATGAAAATCAAGGCAGCAACACAAAGTTTAAAGTTTTTCATTTTTGGATATTTAATCGAGTACTATACAAGCTTTACAAATGTTGAATTTGTTACAGTTCCAATGCGATTATAACCAGGGAAGGGTTGTGAAAAAGTCATAGTTATAAAAACTTGCAGAAATAGGTCAAAATAAATGGAAATAAGGTAGTTTTAAAACAAAATATTTCTACAGTATTTCAAGTTATTTCTACTTTATTTTACTTTTACAATTTTACTTTTACAATTTTACTTTTACAAATAATACTTTTTCGTTATATTTCAATGTATTCTATTTTCTACACAATCCCAGTATTAATAATCAACCTACTTATACAATTTTTGATGCGTTTTCTTTAAAAAGGCCGGATCAATTTTTATAACTTCCCTATCGTAAGTCATTAGGCCATTAATTTCCACTTCTACATCTGTAGTTTGTGTGTAAATCGCTCCTGATAAACCTTTCCCAATCAACTCCACCAATTCTTCAATATAAGAAGCATACCTTTCGGCTAAATCTTCTTTGTTGGTAAAACTTCTATAACCCCAGTTGTCTTTTTTCTGCCAGGTATGATTTTCCATTGGAAGTCCCAAACCACCATATTCCCCTAAGACTAAAGCCTGTTCTTTTCCAAAAAGATCTGCTCTTGGCATTCTTGGATCAGGGTAATGGTGCAAATCAAGGATATCTCCTACATCAAAATAGTTTCCACCACTGGCACTATTTACCAATCTTGTTGGATCATATTTTTGAGTCCACTCCACAATCTCCACGGTTTTAAATTGTCCCCATGCTTCATTAAAAGGAACCCAAACTACAATGCTTGGAAATAATGAAAAATCACTCATTATCTCCTTCCATTCTGTTTTATAAATTTCCTGAGATTCAGGCGATCTTTCAATATCTGCTCCTTCATATGCCGGACTGTTCAGCCACTTTGGAGATTTATCCCCATTTGGCATATCCTGCCATACCAACATTCCTAATTTGTCACAGTGATGATACCATCTGGCAGACTCTACTTTCACATGTTTTCTGATCATGTTGAAACCCATTTCCTTAGTCTTTTCAATGTCAAAGCGCAAAGCCTCATCTGTTGGGGCGGTATACAAACCATCAGGCCACCATCCCTGATCGAGTGGACCAAACTGAAACAGAAATTCATTATTAAGCATTAATTTTTGTACACCTTTTTCATCTTTCTCCAAAGACATTTTTCGCATCCCGAAGTAACTGGTAACTTTATCTTTAGCCTTTCCTTTTTGCAAAAGTGATACTTCCAGATCATAAAGAAAAGGACTATCTGGTGACCATAATTGCATATTGGGAATAGAAAGGCTTGCCTCTTCCTGAACACTTATTTCCTGCTCTGCCACCATAGCTCCATCTTTTAAAGCTTTTACCAAAACTTTATCAGATGAACCAGCATTTTCAATCTTTACATTTACCTTCAAAGTTTTTGCATCTATGTCAGGCATAGTTTTTAATCCAGAAATATATGCATCATTCACCGTTTCCAGCCATACTGTTTGCCAGATTCCCGTTACCGGTGTATACCAGATGCCATTCGGGTTTTTCACCTGCTTTCCCCTTGGTTGAGGACCTTCATCGGTAGGATCCCAAACTTTTACAATTAATTCCTGAGCACCTTTCCCTTTTATCAGATTAGTTATATCAAATGTGAAAGGATCATAACCTCCTTGGTGCATTCCTACTTTTTCTCCATTTACTAAAACTTCCGCTTCCCAGTCCACTGCTCCAAAATGCAATAATACCCTTCCATTTCTTGAGGTTTTCGGTGCAGTAAAATAAGTTTTATACCAAAGATTATTCTCTTTCCCAACCATTTTTCCTACTCCCGATAAAGCTGATTCTACAGCATAAGGCACTAATATTTTTCCATCAAAAGTGAAAGGTTGCTTTTCATCTTTTGGTTTGATGGCATAATCCCACAATCCATTAAGATTAGTCCAGTTTTTCCTGACCATTTGAGGCCTCGGGTATTCATTCAATGGTTTTTCCGAAGTAACTTCCTTCGCCCATTTCGACATAATTTTTCCCTCCACTGGTGCCCACTCAGATTGCGAATTGACGGTGAACTGCGAAAATATTCCTGTAATTAAGAATAGAATTGATAGTTTGTAATTTGTCATTTTCAATTTAGTATATTCATTTAAAAATTTAAATCATGGTTTTAATCCTTAGTTACCTGACTTCCCCACCAATTATTATTAGGATCAAAGTCTGGAGAAAGGTATTCCATTCGCTTTTTTTCTAAATTTGGCCAAAATTCATTTACGATTCTTTCCAGGTGTTTTTGCTCTAATTCTGCCGTCCATTCCGAATCTTTTGTTGGATACCTCGCTCCCATTTCATCCAACATTGCAAATAACTTTTTACTCATTTTTTCCACCCGGTCAGCATTTTCACCAGCAATATTGGTAGATTCCTCCAAATCATTTTTCAGATTATAAAGTTCTTCTCTTCCATCTTCATAATAGTGGATTAATTTCCAATCTCCTTCTCGAATGATAGAGGATGGCTCACCACCTTGATTGCCATAGTGTGGATAATGCCAAATTAAAGGTCTTTCTGGTAAATATTCTCCTTTCAACACGGGCACCAGACTTTTTCCATCAACATGCTGATCAGGTTTTAATCCTAACCCCGCAAGTTCCAGAATAGTGGGATAAAAATCTGTTCCAGAAACAGGAACTGAAGTTTTTTCACCTCCCTTAGTAACACCAGGTACTTTTATAAAATAAGGCTCACGAATTCCACCTTCAAACTGATAACCTTTCCCCGCTCGTAAAGGTAAATTTGAAGTGGCAAATGCATCCCCAGCAGCCACTCCCCCATTATCAGAAGTAAAAACAATTACTGTATTTTCTCCCAAGCCTAACTCCTCAACTGTTTTCAATACTTCACCTACCGCATCATCCATTGCTTCTACAAGTCCGGCATAAACAGGATTATCCTGCACCTGACGAATGGGAAGGAAATGCCCCATTTTAAAACCTTGTTCGGCAATGCCTAAATCTTCTGCCTTTTTCCGGTATTTCGCCCATTTGTCCTGGGTAGTTTGAATAGGTCCGTGAACTGCATAAAAGGACAGGTAGGCAAAAAACGGTTTCCCAGTTTCCTTAGGATTATTTTCTTTGATAAAATTTACAGTTTCAGAGGCCAGTCTCATAGAAAGATTCTCTCCATCTTTTTTGTTCTCCAACCTGGGATTTGTAAAAGGAGAAAAATAACCTCCTCGTGGACTACCTACATCCCATCCTCCTTTATTGATATCAAATCCATGGTTTTCTGGCCAGGAGGTAGAATCTCCCAGATGCCATTTGCCTGCAAAAAATGTTTTATAGCCCCCTTCCTGCATGGCTTCGGGTAAAGTCACTGCTTCAGAGGGTAGGTTATGGACATATTCTGGAGGTAAAAGTTTGTTATTCCTACCTTGTTTCCTCCAATCCTCTCCTGTTTTCGCTCCAATCCAATCGGTAATCCCGTGACGGGCGGGAAATGTACCCAACATAATACTTGCTCTTGAAGGACTACAAACCTGACAAGCTGCATAACCATCGGTGAAAATTATTCCTTCATTGGCTATCCGGTCAATATTTGGAGTTTCATAATACTGACTTCCTATCACGCTCAAATCGTGATAGCCATAATCATCAGCAAGAATAAAAATAAAATTGGGCTTTGGTTTGGAGGTAAGTTCTTTCTCTGAATCTGCTTCTTTTTTACAACCTACAAATATCAAAATCAAGATGTAGATAAGGTTTTTGTAGTTCATTTATTGATAATTTCAATTTAGCTTTAATAAATTTGAAATTAATCATTAGGGAATCCTGCTGCAATTATTTTAATGAAAATATGGCTGGATTTAGGAATTAGCTATACAAGATGGGAATAAAATCTATTTACTTTCCAGCCACTCAATAAAACAAAAAAAATTTTCAAACGATTGGACTTCAATTTTAATTCAGATTTCTATTTGATATTTGTTTATTATTAATTGCACTAAGTACCAGTACTCTATACCGAATACTATTTTATATTGAGCGCTTTCATCTCATTATCAAATAATTGTAGCGCTAATTAAATCTATTTAATTCTGTTCAACTACTTAATTATGAAATTTAGAGTTTTACTATTACTCCTTTCCACTTTTACTTTAATCAATTATTCTACTTTATTTGCTCAGGAAACAAAAACCTTAATAACAGGCAAAGTAGTCACCGGAACCGAGCAACAACCAGTTGAGTTTGCCACAGTAATAATTGCCAATCCTGATAGTAAAAAGCCAATAACTGGCATTACTACTTCAGCTGATGGATCATTTCAGGTGGAAACCAATGCTCCTAGTTTTTATATTGAAATCAGCTTTATCGGTTTTGATTCAAAAAAAATTGATGATTTTAAAATTTCAGACGGAAAAGTTGCATTAGGTACAATTGAACTGGCAGAAAATGCCAAGGCTTTAAATGAAATCGAAATCAGAGCTGAAAAATCCAAAACGGAATTTCAACTGGATAAAAGAGTTTTTAATGTAGGAAAAGATTTGAGCAGCACGGGAATGAGTGCACTGGAAGTGTTGAATAATGTACCTTCCGTTCAGGTAGATATTGAAGGTGTCATTAGTTTGAGAGGAAGTAGTGGTGTTCAGGTATTAATAAATGGAAAGCCATCTGTTCTAGCTACCGACCAGGGTGCTTTGGGGACAATCACGGCTGATATGCTGGAATCCGTAGAAGTGATTACAAATCCTTCTGCCAAGTACGATGCTGAAGGCACTTCAGGAATCATCAATATTGTAATGAAAAAGGAGGAAAAAAAAGGTATCAATGGTTCAGTTACTTTGAATACAGGCTATCCGAATAACCATAGCGTTGGGCTTAGTGTAAATCGAAGGACAGAAAAATTCAACTTATTTTCACAACTAGGGTTTGGTCACAGAACTTTTCCGGGAGTAAATAAAGTGATTAATAGGGATTTGGTTAATAATACCACTATTAATAGTGAAGGAGAAAGTGAAAAAAATGAAACGTTTTACAATGTGATTTTGGGAGTGGATTACCATCTTAATGATTACAATGTTTTTTCTCTTACAGGTAATTTTGCCTATGAGTTTGAAAAAGAATATTCCAACTCTAATTTCAATTATTTGGATAATACTCAAACCCTGATTTCAGCATGGAACAGGGATGAAAAGACCGAAGCAACAAATCCCAAATATCAATACGATTTTCAATATCAGAAAACCTTTAAGAATAAGAAAGAACATGTATTGTTGTTTAGTGCACAAGGTAATTTCTTTGGAAAAGATCAGTCTTCCCTTTTCGAAAATACTCCTATTTCAGGTACTATAAATGAGGATGTTCAGCAAATCCAAAACGACCGTGTTCATGCTACATATACTTTTAAATTAGACTATACTAATCCTATAACTGAAAAAATTATTTTAGAGTCGGGAGCCCAATATATGATTTTTGATATTTCAAATGATTATTCTGTTCAGGGTTTGGAAGATGGAGAATGGATTGTAAATCCAGACCTGAGTAATATTTTTGGTCTTAACCAAAAGGTTTTGGGAATCTACAGCACCTTGTCCTATAAATCTGAAGATTGGGGTGTGAAACTGGGATTAAGAATGGAAAATACAGATGTGGAAACACTGTTAGAACAAACTGATGAAAAGAATTCAAAGAATTATGCAAACCTTTTCCCAACTATTCATACTTCTTATAAATTTACTGATTTTATTTCCCTACAAGCTGGCTATTCCAGGAGAATATTCAGACCGAGAATGTGGGATTTAAATCCATTTTTTAATTTCAGAAACAATTTTAACATCCGCACTGGTAACCCGGATTTATTACCAGAATTTACTGATTCTTATGAAATTACAGCTATTAATGAATTTGAAAAAATCTCTTTTAATTTTGGGATTTACCACCGATTTACCACCAATGTAATTGAACGAATTACCGAGTTTCAGGACAATATCAGTATCTCCAAACCTGAAAACATAGGAACAAACCGTTCAACTGGAGTAGAATTTAATACCAAATACACTCCTTTCGAATCACTGACTTTTAATGGAGATTTCAACTTCTCTTTTTTCCAGAGAAAAGGCTATAATGAAGCCACTCCCTTTGATTTTAATGGAGATCAGTGGTCGGCCAAATTAAATATGCGATGGAAATTACCAGCACAATTTGAATTGGAAGTTACGGGAAATTATCGATCAAAATATAAAACTGTACAATCTACCATTTCGGATAGTTATTACACCGATTTAGGGTTACGTAAGAAACTCTTTAAAGGTAAAACAATCTTCAACCTCAGTGTAAGAGATGTTTTTGCTACCAGAAGGAGAGAAAGCGAAACCGATCAAAATGATTTTTATCTATACAATAATCACCGAAGAGGACGATTCGTCACTATAGGGATAAGTTATGGATTTGGTAAAGGAGAGGCCATGGAATTTTCTGGACAGAAAAGGTTTTAATCAAGAAAGAAATTCCTAACCTATAATTATACATTTTTCATTTTCCGTTTTTTAGATATCAAATAAATCGATAAAACGACAATAAATAAGAAACCTATAACCCATATAGTAAGTATCCTATTTTTGTTAGCGTTGATCACTGTGAAGTCGGCTATTCCTGCATTCCAAAAAATCCATTCATCCCCTAATTTTGAGGCAAGATTGGGGCTTCCTGTTTCTAAAATAATGATGCCATCCTTTGTTTTGAGGTTAATTCTCACCGCATTGTTGATTGCAGGTCGATTATTACCATCATGGCCTATTATAAAATCGCCTTCATCATTTTTCCCAAATATCATTGGGCCTAATCCATGCATTCTTTGATTCTCAGGAGTATGAACCTGGTTCATGATTTTGATTGTTTCTGGACTCAAAACATTATTATGATTGAAGTTTGCCTTAAGAAATAATACTAAGTCCGTAGTACAAGTGTATAAAGAAGCTGCAGCAAGCGCTGTATATTTAAAATGAGGGGCAACCGATGAATCCTGATCATAAAATGTAACTAAATCCAGATTTAGGGTATCCGACCAGTTAAATGTAGAATGATTCATTTGTAAAGGCTTAAAAACTGCTTGGGCCATATATTCTTGAAAGGATTGGCCACTTACTTCCTCAATTATCAATTGAAGTATTGTGTATCCTCCCCCTGAATAATTATACTGACTATTAGGTGTATTACCCAATTTTACCACTCCTTCAGACCAAATACCATCAGCCGCTTTTGTTAGGGAGGCTTCTATTGTCTGTATAGAGTCCTCAGGAGAAAAACCTGCATACCCTAACCCATCCACAAGTCCTGAAGTATGACTCAAAAGGTTACGAATAGTTACTTCCTGGTTGTTAAATTCACTTTCGGGTAAATGCCATCTGGTAAGATAATTTTCAATGGGTTGATCTATGTCTAATTTCCCTTCCTCTACTAAAGCAAAAATACCCCAGGAAGTAATCCATTTACTTACAGAAGCCATTTGAAACACACTATTTGAGTTAATTGATTTCTCAACAGAATAATAAAGATCCTTGGTCACTTGCCCATTTTCAATGAGTGCTATAGCCATATTTCCAACAAATTCCTTCTCTATTTTAGTTTTTACACCTTCAATAAATGCATCAGGAGTATCATCATTTGTAATTGCTTTTAGTAAGAATCCATTGAATGTTCCATAACCTATAAAGACTGTCCAAGCTATAATTGAGACAGTTATTAATAATGAGTATTTCAAAATTTTCATTTTTTGGATTATTTTATAAAAATGGAAGTGACGTTCAAAAAAAGTTTAGGGTATTAATTAATGGCCTAAATTTGTTATCCTTAATCCGATAAGCTCATTTTTTTGAATTTAGTTTGAATTCCTGATAAACTTACTTTTCCTTTTTATAATGCAACCAGATAAAAAAGATACTTACAAAACCAAAAATTCATTTATTTAAAGGCATTTGATTTATGATTAACAATAAATTCCTTTTTATTATCAGGAGAAGGAAAAATCTAAACCAAATAGTACGATTTAATCTAATTTTCAGAAAGACACTTGGATTGTAGGGTTTCTGCACCAAAATAAAAACCGATTAATGTGGTGCAGAAATAAGGAACCATAAAAAACCGTGAGGCAAATTTAAACCTAAGAATTTTGGAAAATGAGGGAATTCCTTTTTTTTGTTTTTTGGATAAACCATTTCTGTAAACGAGCTAAATTGAATTTGTACTGCCTCAATATTTTTTATGCTTCCCAAGAAAAACCAATTAACCAAAACGCTTAATAGTAATCCACATTTTGCTTAATCTTGTTATTCAAAATACTTAAATATTTCATTAACTATCAGTTGATGTCCTTTTTTGTTTGGATGATTTACTTGAGACATATAATCAGAGATACTATCACCTACATTAATTTTCTCTTTGAATAGATTATATCTATCGGTAAGTCCAACACCATACTCATCAGCTAATTTTTCAACCTGGTTTCTATGTAGTTCCAATTTATTATTCACGTCAATAATATTAATTCTTTGGTCTGGCGATGGCGTCATTAATATAACTTTAATATTATTTTTCAGTGATTTATTTATCATTTCATCCCATGCCGTATACGACTTTTCTAATCCAACACCTAAATCATTCAGGGAATAATCTATAAAAAGGATGTCTGGTTTATGTATCAATACATCTGCATCAAATCTTTTTGCACCTTTAATAGAATTTTCGCCTCCAACTGCTGTATTTATAACATTTATCACAGCATAAGGATATCGTTCTTTCAACTTTTTTAGTAATTGAAATGGATAAGAATCCAATGTATTTACAAGAGGCGTTTTAAAATAACCTGAGGGAACTGAATGTCCATGAAAGACCATATTTATAGTTCGATTATTGGGCCATTTTTTTGCAAGTTCTATTTTGACATTTTTTAAGTAACTAGATTTTTTTGCAATTCCCTTTTTTTATACTGAATTACAAGATATTAGAATTAAGATTAGGAAAATACAATTTATTCTTTTTATCATTGATTTATGTTTTTTCACATGTGCCTTAACCTTTTGTATATCAAGGTATCGTGCCGCCAAAACTATTCAAACAACAGCAAAGTTTTGCAAAAACTCTAAGATAACAAATTGCATTTAACTGTCAAAAAATCATAGCGGTATGTACTTTATAGGCTGTTAGTAGCTGGTATTCGATTAATTTCAATAATTATGATCACCATATCTTTTCAATTCCAGTCAAATTGTAATTCACACTTTTATATTCAAATTCACCATATGGAAAATCTCCATCTGGGCTATGAAATATAACTTTTCCATCGCTTGGCAATAAATACCCATTTATCATTTTATAATTTACTACAGGAGTAGACCATGGGTAATTATTATAATTTTTTTCATCTGTGTCGTATCTATCATTGCTGATAAATTTTACAAGTTCATGTTTTTCATTAATATAAAGTATTGCACTTATTTGAGGTCCAGCCAGCAAATGTATAATAAAGTATCATTTGGTAAATAACGACCTTTACATTCTTAAAATAGATTGGAATGAGTTACATAAGGCGATGTTTTCACATTTCTGTTCTTTAGCTATCTGTAAAGAGTTGACTTGGAAACATTCAATTTTAGGTAAATATCATTTAATGATAATTTATTTTCTCGATAGAGCTTTTCTACAGCCATAGCCGTTTTCTGGGCTTCTTCGGATAATCCTTTCGGCCTTTCTCAATTTCTACCTCTGATTCTAGCAGCGTTCAGTTCTACCTTTGTTCTTTTACTAAACCTTTTTCGAATTCAGCCAGAGAAGCGAAAAAATTGATTATCCTTATTTTTCTATAGCCTATACCAACATATTAAAAATGCTCCACACTTTTTGATGCTCTCCCCTTATTCATAGCCAATGGTACTATTTGGGATGTTTTTCGTGCATCCTAAACCGACTGTAGCGAGGACTAAGACTAAAGTCTATGTTTGGGATATTTTTCCAATTTTAGAATTAAGTCTCTTAATGGAACTAAATTAAAAACATATAAAATTTACTACTAATTAAAAAATACCCCTTATCTTTCATAAGAGAAAGGTTTTTAGCTTTATTTTAGGTTTCTTAAAATCATTTTTTTTTTAGCACATCCTTTGTCTTTTAATTTTCAGTGCCAACATGGTTAAACTAACAATTTAAACTTCTCAATAAATTATCAACACATGAAAACGTTAATAACTTTAACCCTTTTTATTTCAACACTAACCTTTCAAAATTTTGCCTTTGCACAAAACTCTACCATTTCTTATACTGGATTCTCTCCTTGTTCAATTAACTGTGATAATATGGTTTGTCATGAAACAGATTCAGCTCCCCAAGCTAGAGATTTAACCACTATAACTGATAGGGTAACTCTTCAGTTTGCTGATTCAAATGAGGAATTTGATAGTAGTTTAAACATTCAAACTGGAGGGATATTGGAATTACCCTCTAGTAGTGATAAAATCGATATAACTGAAAGTGGTAGAGCTCTGGCCATCAAACGCGTTATGAAGTCCAGTTTAGTGAAAAATACTGATTTTACAGGATTATTTCGCATTAAATTTTACTTTGCATAAAGTAAACAACACCACCAGAGGCGGTGGCTTAGAGCAACCCTCTAAAAGAGGGTACCTTGACCGTGATCCCTTGATTCTTGATCTTTTTCTTGTTTTTCCTGATATTTATTTTACATACCTTCTTATCATTGCTTCATCCAAACCCACTGTGCTAACAAAATACCTACGTGACCAAAAATGATTCCCATTCCATGGTGGCCCCAATAGGGCTTTTTTTTAACTTAGGGCTACTTTGAATTATTTTTATCGCTGTTTTGCCTTTCAAAAATCCCATGAATGAGGACACGCTTTATTTTGGAGGCACCGAATATAACATATGAATATAGTCTTGCTGAATGTTTAATTCCTCGATCAATACTTCTTTCATTCAACTTCACCCAAAAATATCCCTTTGTAACTAGGCACTAATTGATGGCTTCAATACTCGATAGCGGTACTTTGGGAGCCATACAATATGATCATCACACTTGTAATAGGTATGACTTAATTTACGATATTTACTCATCTTTGTAAATTTTGGTTATGAAAATTGGTAAAACCAAATTTACATGACCACTGTCTTAGACGGTAGTTTTTTCAGGTTGAATAAAGAGCTTGATATTATTTAATTTAAATATTAACCAGCATAATGCGAACCTGTTAGAATCCGTTTCAGGGCCTTAACTTTACCCCAGCATTTTTTTTCATAGCAGTCTTAGCAAAACCTTCCTGAAAATTTGAAAAACTCTCTTGGAAAACATAAAAACTAAGCTTATTATTCCACCGAAGACGCTTTCATATTTCTGGTGCATATCTGTGAACCCATCAATATAAGGTGGTATGATCTACTTCAACCCTTCTTTCCAACATCATTTCTTCTAAATCGCGATAGCTAATTCCGTATTTGCAGTACCAGCGAACGGCTTGCAAGATTACCTCTCCGCAGAAATGGCGATACTAGAAGTCATTCATGATTTTTTTATTTTAATGATGATCATTTCATGTTCTTTGCCACAGTGGCCTATTTTTAAGTTTATTTCTTTTTTCGTTTGTATAAAAACAATTGCCATTTCTCCTCAGCTACTCCTTCAGTATCCATTTCTGCACGAGCAAGCGTAAAAAACAAATCTGAAAGCCTATTTACATAAGCAGCAATATAAGTCTCTACACATTCCGGGTCTTCTTTAGCCAGTGTCACCAATCTGCGTTCAGCCCTTCTAATTTGGGTTCTTACTACATGGCAAAGGGCTGAAATTTCATTTCCCCCTGGTAAAAGAAAATAATCTGATGGAGAAGAAATATTTGACTCTAATTCATCTATCCATTGCTCGCAAAAATCAGCACCATCTTCTGGCTTCAAGTTTGGATTTTCTTTGTTAGAAGTAGAGGGTCTTGCCAAGTGAGACATCATATCCATCATATCTTTTTGAATTCTTTGTAGATTGCTTTGCCAAAGATGTCCCTCTCCTAACTTAGCTCTCAACAAACCAATGGTTGAATTCGCCTCGTCTAAAACACCATTACATTCTATTCTGGCAGAATCTTTATCTTCTCTTTTACCGCCAAACGTACCTGTTTTTCCGGTATCTCCTTTCTTAGTGTAAATCTTCATCTTATAATTACTTATTAGGTTATATATATTTTATATAGCTTGTGAAAAGTTTAATCACTTATTTTTCTACTATTCTTTCACCACTTAGCATGTTCAATTGTACTTTTAAGCAATAATCCCAAATAGTGTCATTATCAGGAGCAAACATCAAAGTACATAAATGTTTACCTAATTTATTCTTAAATCGAACACCTCGTTTTTGTTGAGAATAGAAAAATTCTGTAAAACTCACTTTTGATTGTTGTAAAACTAAAGGTTCTGTTTTGGGTACAAGTCCGAGGGTGATTTCAAAATTATGTTTCTCCCATTCCAATTTGGCTTTGTATGTATCTACATATTCAAAATGTTTTAAATTCTTGAATTGAAGTATTTTGCCACTAGGTTCGGTAATACTTACATCTTCTTTATGAGACATAAGAAAAACAAGTAAAGGATAGGTGTATTGATCAGAAGTAAAACTTCTCGCCAAAAATACCTCTCCTAGTTCATCATCTTCTTTTTCTACAAAAAAACTGTCTTTGGCTGATGGCCTTCCTTTTTCAGATTCCATTTGAACCCAGCCTTCTTGAAAAATTAAATACTCTGAAACAGGCTTGTTCTCTTCAACGTGAGACTTAATAATTTCTATAATTTTTACGGAGTCGAGATGCTTGTACCAATAATTTCCAGGTTGAATTATACAGGTTGGTGCATCTTCGCATCGGCCATTACATCTGGTACGAACATTATGGGTATTTTCCCATAGCTGTTCATTTCGCAAATAGGCTTGGGCTGAACGCAATGGAAGATCTCTACTGGCTTTGCGGCATGATCCACCATCACAGAAATAGAAAGTTGTCTCTACTTTAGTTAAGTCTTTTCCCATAAAAAAAATCTAGATTAAGTATATTGAATAACCTCTGAAAACTGAGGACGAAAACCTTTGATTCCAATACCAGAAAGCATTCCAGGATATTTTATAATATCAACCCTGGCTGTTTTCTTCAGCACATCCATCATTTCAGTGGCTACGGTTAAATCCAAAGATTTTTGCGTAATTACTTTTACCATTTTGTGAGCCTTTTTTAATAATAGTAGCTCCGGTAAGCGGAGTATCACTTCCTTTTACAACTCCTGTAATGATCTTGGTTGATGAATTAATCTGTGCAAATATTGGTGTAACTAATAACCCTGTGTAAAAAAGCAGCATAATCAGATTAAATTTAGTCTGTCTCATTTTTTTATCTTAAAAAAATGTTTAGTGGAATTATAAAAATCATAAGCAGCTCACTATAAATCATTTACAGTCCTTCCTATGATCTAATAGACATGTGTTAGAATGACATATTTATTTTATGCAAAGGATTTTAATCCTTTTCGGACATAACCATCCTGTAATAATTCTAATGTGAACAAATGCATTACATAAATACTTTTCACCCGAAAACATTTAAATGACAAATGAAAATGGCAGGTCTTCTGACTTTCCCGGCTTCTAACGGCCTTCCCACACTTTATAGGCAGGGCTGTTAAGTTCTAAATTGGCAAATTATATCATTAATATTTGCTCTGGTTTTCACCTGAGCATCAGTTAAGGATATATTACTGTGCTCTA
>JAHQVQ010000154.1 GCA_019634305.1 Flammeovirgaceae bacterium
AGTAGTTTTAAAAGAATCCTCAAATTCGAATTTAAAGAAAAACAATATTTTTCCATTTCTAATAGACTTTTTCTATATTAACATCTAATTAATGTTTAATTAATATTTAATTAATATTTAATATTGTACTTTTAGCCAAATTTAAAATTTCAGATTTAGGTTTGCTTTTGTATTAAAAAACCACCTGAATATCAATAAGTTACAATTTATTATAAAAAAAATTATAGAAATAGGTTATGAAATAACAAAGCATTTCCACTAAGTATATGATACTATAAAAGAAATATTTTAATCAGTTAATTACCTTATATACTCAAATTCTAATGAAACAATATCAAATCATTCCAACTCAAAAATTATTTTTTTTAATAACCTTTTTAATCTATATAAGTTCAACAGGATTTGCTCAAACCCAGCTTTATGTACCTGGAGGTAACATTGGTAATAATACCACTAATAATAATGTAGGGCTAGGGGGAGTAGCCTCTCCTGCTATGACACTTACTTTAACTAATAGTCCGGCAACTGGAACTAATGCCACAGGAATAACTTGGTCAAATACAAACCCTACGAATTATGGAATTTTTAGAACAGCAGGTTCTTGGGCAGGAGATTATCAGCAATTAAATCTTTCATGGTCGACTGGAATAATTTTAGATCCTTCTGCTGGGGGCGGTAATTATAATAAAGGGTATGTTGATGTAAAGGGAAAGGGTTTAATGGTTACAAATGGTAAGTTAGGAGTTGGTACAAATAACCCTGCAGCAAAATTGGAAGTAAACCTTGGAAATGGAGGAAGGATATTTACTGGGTATCAAGGAAAGTCTGGTATGTCTTTTTTACCAGTTTCAAGCGGATCATATTTTCATATACATAATACAAGTAATGTAGGAGTTAATGGACTTCAGTTTTCACAAGGAGACAACGTAGGTCAATCACCAATTATGACCATGCTAGCCAATGGAAATGTTGGTATAGGAACAAATAACCCTACTACAAAACTATATGTAGAGGATGATTTGAGTGCACATATTAGAGCCTACAATAGCCAATCAAGTGGCCAATCGCTTGTCGATGCTGGAAAATCAGGTGTTGGACATGTTGGTATGATAGCTAATTTATCTGGATCTGTAAACTATGGTATTCCAAATGGTACTGTTGGAGTTTTTAGTACATTTAGTGACTTAGTTTTTGGTACTGGTTTTAGCAATAATGACGGGACAGAGAAAATGAGGATTACAAAGGATGGAAAAGTAGGTATAGGTACAACAAATACTTCTAACGGCAATTACAAACTCTATGTAAAAGACGGTATCAGAACAGAAAAAGTGAAAGTAGATGTTTCTAGTAATTGGGCTGATTTTGTTTTTGAGGAAGATTATAAATTAAGAAGTCTTCAGGAAGTAGAATCATTTGTAAAAGAAAATAAACACTTACCAGAAATTCCTTCAGCAACTGAAGTAGAAGAGGAGGGTATTGACCTTGGTGCAATGGATGCTAAACTACTTCAAAAAATAGAGGAGCTTACTCTTTATATGATTGAGCAGGATAAAAAGGTAAATACTTTAATCAAAAAAGTAGAGCAATTAGAAAAAGAGAATAAAGACCTAAAATCCAACAAATAAGCTTTATTAAAGTAAATTGTTGAAAAGGCAAGTCTTCCATAAACGATTTCTAATATTACCGATGAGCTTTTTGTTGCTATGCTTATCCCTGGAAACTTATGCCCAAAATCCATTTGAATCTTTGGAGGGCTTAAAAAAACAGGCGACTCAACAAGCTAAAAGTGATATTGGAAATCTAGATAAAAAAGATTTTTCAGAGTTATCTGGACATAAAATGTTTAGCAAAATATATTTTTCTCCTTCATTTAATTACAAACCAGGAAATACCCATTCTCTTGGGTTTAGTCCATTTGTTGGAATGAATATTAGCAGACATTTATCGATTGGGGCAGGTCCTGATTTCCAATATAATACTTCCGGAGCATCTGGAGATAATTTTTCCATCGGTTTTAGGATGAATGGACAGGTTCATCCTAAAACCAAATGGCCATTCTTACAAATAGAATACTCAGGGTTAAATGAAAAAGGAAATCAAGAAGGTAATGGTCAGTGGACTAACTCTAGCTGGTTGGGAGCAGGGTATCAGTTTGAATTGAAGAAAAATACCAAGATACAATTCGTTGTTTCAAATAGATTAAGCTATGATGGTTTGGAAGGTGGAGGTAATTGGATGTTTCGATTGGGCTTGGTTTCTCCTTTGATGAAAGCAAAAAATAAGCAACAAAAATTTGCTCAGGAAGGGGAAGAAAAAAAGAATGAACAAACTTATACTCCGGTTTATGTTTTAAAGAAAAAACCAACTGAAGCCCAATTGGAACAACTTGACTTTTTGGGGAAACTTAACTTCGAAGGAAATATCAGTGGTTCAATAAAGAACCCCAAACACCTGGATATCTCTCCTTTATTTAACTATGAACTGGACTCAAATTTTTCTTTGGGTTTTGGTCCAAGTTTTCAATATAAGGAAGATACCCTATTAAATCGTTCCAACTTTAATTATGGTCTTAGGCTATATACTCGGTATCAGATCAATGAAAAATCACCTTATATTCAGCTAGAGTATGAAGGGATTAGCGCTTTGGGGGATAGTGTAAACTGGGCTATAGATGAGCGGAAGTTTCAATCGGCTTTAAAACTGGGATTAGGGTATAAATTGAACTTGAAAAAAGTGGGTAATTTTCAGGTTACCGTTTTGAGAAACCTAACGTGGGAAGAGGCCAATCCAGTGAATAATTCTCCATGGGATTTTAGATTTGGGTATTCCACAAAACTATTTAGTGCTAAACCTGGTCAGGCACTTCCCTCATGGTCAGATTTGAATAATGTAGTGAAGGATTGGATGAGGAAATTGAATATTGAAGGGGAGATGAGTATATCCCCTGGAAATCCCAGAAAGGTGGATTTATCCCCAGTATTTAATATCCCCTTAGATTCAACTTTGAGTGTTGGTGTAGGTTTTATTTACAGGTTTGAACAAGATAGCCTTGATTTGGACCATAGAAATAATGAGCAATACGGAGGTAAATTATTTGTACGATATAATCCTAAAAAAAAGCTACCCTATTTACAATTGGAATATCAGGGCATCAATGCCAAACTGGATAGTTTTAGCACAGATGCTCTAATCAATAGTAAGTGGGAGCATGCTTTATTACTAGGAGCCGGATATACGCTCAAGCTTAATGAACATTTGGCATTCGGAGCTACAGTACTTAGGGATATGACCTACAAAGGCGTTACTCCGGTATTTAATAATCCCTGGGTTATTCGAACAAGTTTTTCAACACCACTGGGAAAGGGGGAACCAACGGGAATACCAAAAGAACTTCCGGTACCTAAACAGAAAGAATTTTCTCTAAATGACCATATTAAAACAGAAGGAAATGTTGGGTTTTCTTTGGGAGAACAAAGCTATTTGGACTTTTCTCCATTGTTTGGATATGAATTTAAGGAAACATGGACAGCTGGTTTGGGGCCTACTTTAAAGTATGAAAAGAATACGAAAACAAAGGAATCATCCACCATTTATGGAGGAAGATTTTTTGCCAGAGCCAAACCTAAAAAGGGGCTGCCTTTCGCTCAAATAGAATACGAATATTTAAGAGGACAGACAGATCCTGCAAAGCCGAGAGATTGGCATGCAGCTTTGCTCATTGGAGGAGGATTAAACTTCCCTATTGGAAATAATGCTTCTTTTCTGGTTTCAGCCCTTAGGGATGTGACCTGGAAAAGTGGAGAATCTTTAAGAAATGAACCCTGGGTCATTAGAGTTGGGCTGGGGATATAATTAGAAATATAAAAATGTATAAAAGCCAGATATCTGCTTAATAGATATTTTGATTATGAAGTATACTATGAAAAATGTTTTTCACTATTTGTTAATCCTTTTGGTTCTAAGTTGTGTTGATGTATTTTCCCAATCTTCAATACCACCTATTGCCCAAACTCCTGATGTTTTACCACCTTCACCAACAGCTGGAGAATTAGGTAAGTATGGTTTAGTTCCTGTAGGTTTGTCAACAGGAACACCTAACATTTCTATTCCTATTAATAATTTCAGTACAAAAAATTTATCTGTTCCTATTTCATTAAGTTATAATTCCAATGGAATAAAGGTGGATCAATTGGCCTCTTGGGTAGGAATGGGTTGGTCCTTAAATTGTGGAGGAGTAATCACTAGAGTCGTGAGAGATAATCCTGATGAACTTACTCCTTCTTCATTTTCTTATCCAGAAAATTTTAATAGTACCAATATCATAGCTTTAAGCTATTTAGAAGAGGCAGGGTTGAGAGGAGATGCCCTAGATACAGAAAAGGATTTATATTCATTTAACTTTGTGGGAAACACAGGAAAGTTTGTTTTTGATCATAATGGTGCTCCTGTAATAATGCCTTACCAAAACCTTCATATTCAATGGGTTGAAACTTCATCCATAACTGGATACTTTGTAGTTACTACTCCTGATGGTGTGAAGTATACCTTTGATGAAGTGGAAGTTTCTTCTACTACTGGAGGCCCTTCCAGTCAAAACGGATATAACTATATTCAGACCTCATGGTACCTTTCTAAAATTGAACATCCTTTGGGTGATGTAATAGATTTATCTTATAAAGATAAGGATTACCAGTATGCTTTTACTATCTCGCAAACAATAACGAGAAAGCTAAATGAGGTTTATTGCGGTTCTCAATTACATTGTCCTGAAGTGGATGATCAAACAACTCCTATTGGGATTCATGCATTTGGAAAGCATATTTCAAAAATAGAAGCGGATGGTTATGGCTCTTTAGAATTTATTTCATCCCTTAATAGAACTGATTTAGATGATTATGAACTGGATGATATTTTAGTTAAGGATTTCAATGGGCAAACTATGAAAAGCTATTCATTTAATTATAGCTTCACCCCGGGAAGAATGTTTTTGGATAGTTTTTCTGAGGAGGGTATAAGTGGAGTGAAGGTGAAAAACTATAGCTTCGATTATGAAGATAAAAGTGGTTTGCCTTCCAGGCTTTCTTATAACCAAGATCATTGGGGATATTATAATGGAGCTGATAATGATTATTTTGTTCCAAAAGAAATGAATTATGCTTCTAATCATGTTTTTGTTGGGATAGGAGGAGATCGAGAACCCAATTCAACCTATTCTAAAAAAGGTGTTCTAAAGAAAATTACTTATCCTACAGGAGGTTGGTCAGCATTTGATTGGGAAGCTAATACCATTTATGGTGATAAAACAATTTATCCTACACCCACTCCAAAAAACCTTACTTGTAATGGCAACTTTAGTGGACCAGTTACTAAACAGATAGAAATTACTAGTCCAATGGATCAAACCATTGAATATTCATTTTCAGCAAGTTTATTACCAGGCCAACAAAATCCTGGTCCTTCTATAGGAGCTCAACTTAATATTTGGGATATCACTGATAATAAATTCATTAGGGGACTTGATTTAGAGCTAGGAGAAAATCATTTAAATTATTTGAATTTAACAAGCGGACATACTTATAGATTTCAGTTAATAGCAGAAGCCGAACCTGTTAGTAGTTATTTATCTTTTGATTATTATCAAACAGCTGCTCAAAC
>JAHQVQ010000155.1 GCA_019634305.1 Flammeovirgaceae bacterium
AGGGTTTCCGCACCAAAATATTGAAACTCATTTTAGAGACACCAAGAGCCTATTTTTATTTTATTAAGCTAAAAATAATTTTCTAAAAACGAGCTCAATTTCATCTGGTAGTGTATTAGAAAATTTGGTGCGGAAACCCTAGTTAAACTCCCAGAAGTCACAGACTTCTTCAGATTACTTCAATTTAATTTTAAGGTCCAACTGGCATACTTGAACCAGTATGGATCAGATAGATTAAGGAAAAATATTTACTCAATCCCCGAAAGTTTTGCCACTAATACATATAAAGCGCTGTGGTCCAATTCCCCATTTCCCATTCCCAGTAAGGCATCCATATTGGCTGCTACCTGAGCTGTTCCCTGAAGTGGTACCGAAAATTCTTTTCCTGCCTGAAGTGCAATGTTCATGTCTTTACGATGTAATTTGGTTTTGAATCCCGGTTTAAAATTATCATCAATAATTCGTTGACCATGTAAATCCAAAATCCTACTTTGGGCGAATCCTCCAAGCAAAGCTTCCCTCATTTTCACCAGATTTACATCGGCTTTTTTGGCCAGGGCAAATGCTTCAGCTACTGCCTGAATGGTCATTCCCACAATCATTTGATTACAAGCTTTGGTAGTTTGACCAGCTCCGGCACTTCCTATTAAAACTGCACTTTTTCCCATGATTTCGAATAAAGGTAATGCTCGGTTAAAAGCTTTTTCATTACCTCCTACCATAATTGATAGATTTCCACTTTCAGCTCCAACTTGTCCACCAGAGACTGGAGCATCCAAAGCCTCTACATTTTTTTCCATCATTTGGTCATATAAATTTTTAGCAGTAGATGGGGCAATAGTAGACATATCGATAAATAGTGATCCAGCTTTAATTCCCTCTAACACACCATTTTCGCCCAATACCACAGCCTCAACTTCCGGGGAATCTGGTAGGATGGTAATAACAATGTCTGCTGCTGCTGCAAGCGATTTACTACTGGAAAAAGCTTCTGCTCCGGCATCTATTAAAGTTTTGGCTGCCCCACTTGCTTCCAGAATTTGAACCTGATATCCGGCTTTCATTAAATTTAAAGCCATAGGTTTTCCCATTATTCCCAAACCTATAAATCCAATTTTTTCCATGAGAAGTGTAATGATTTTTTATTAAAAATGATTTGACTAGTCAATTTGTTTCTTCCAATTGTTGCAACCTGATTACAAACTTGACTCTGGCTTAAGTTTGTAACCTAAACCAGAGTATCCTTTCTATTTTATACCGATTGTCCTTCCGATGCTACAGCCTGAATCAATGCGATATTATAACCAAAGGAAAATGCATGCCCTTGTAAACTAGCTGCAGGATCCTCATGGCTTGGGGTATGGTCAGGCATCACCATTCCAGAATAGCCAACATCTCTTAGCGCTCTTACTACCTGTACAAAATCCATATCTCCATTATCAGGATACACCTCCATAAAATTATTCCAGCCTCCTTTAATATTCCTCATATGGATATTGAAAATCTGATTCCTTTCCCCAACCCATTTAATAATAGGTAGTATTTCAGTTTTTGGATCTTTTAATCCTTCAGCCACCGTACCAAGGCATAAATTAAAACCATGAGAAGGACTGTCATAAAGTTCAGCAAATTTTTTAATTCCTGTGAAAACGTCCGGGCTATTCCACCTGTCAATTCCCTTATAACCTAGCGGTGCGGGCGGATCGGCAATATGATTGCCAAGTTTTACCCCAAATTCCTCTGCTACAGGAAGAACCCTGTCCAGAAAATAGGTAATTCGCTCATACATCATATCAATTGAAACATCCCCGGCTATCTTTTCTTGATCCATGGTTTTAAGAGCTTCTTCATAATTCCAAGTGCTGTAAGAAGCATTTCCCCTATTAGGATCCATAGTTCTTCCAGATCTTAAAATTGGGAGAATGATGGTATTGTAAAGCAAAAGTTTCACTCCAGTTTTAGAGGCAACTTCAATCATTTGTTGAATCATTTCAATCTCCTTATCCCTTTCAGGGCTTTTGCCTAACATTATATTAGGGGTAGCTACTTTGTCAATTCCTGCTGAAGACAGTGGTAAATGGTAGGCATCCAGGCTGATGCCATATTTTTCACAAGCTTCTTTTTTTGTAAGAGAATCTTCAAGATCCCAACCTACACCCTCAATAAATTTTGGAGAACCACCATCCATATTAAATACACCATGCCTTGCCAGATATTCCAGATTTTCTTTTTCGGTACCACCATGTTGGCAACCTACTTTCATCAGTACCTTCTTAGGAGATTGTTGCAAAGATGCTGTTTGTACTTGTACTTTTTCTTCTGGTCCTTTCGGTGTACATCCATAAGCCATGGCTCCAAGAGAGCCAGCAGTTAATGTTTTGAAGAAGTTTCTTCTTTTTGTTCGGTCAATTTGTGAGTCGTTTTTCATTTAAAATTTACTTTTTTGTTAAATGAGTTGATTTACTAAACAAGTGGTAAAATCTGGGCAGCAATCAAAATAATGATTAAGCCCGTAAATCCCATTATGGTAAGCATTGGAGAAAAAGTTTTTAGAGCTTCCTTTTCTGTTAAATTGCTCATTTTACATACAATCCAAAAACCACTGTCATTCATCCAGGGGATTAATTTTGAACCGCAGGCAATGGCAAGACCAAGGTATAATTGATGAAAAGATAAATCCATTGTGCCAGACATTCCTGCCAATATCCCTGATGCGGTAATCATGGCTACTGTTGCTGATCCCTGGGCAGTTCGTACTATTGCAGCAATTAAAAATGCTAAAGGAATCAGAGCCATTTGATATCCACTTGTAAGCTCCCCAATTCTGGCACTTATTCCAGTTTGTTGTAACATTCCACCAAATGCACCACCAGCCGAAGTAATTAAAATAATGATTCCCCCACTCATTAAGGCTGTTTGTACAGATGCTACTAATGCAGATTTATCGCCACTTTTCTGGATAGCCAATAGGATAAGTGCTGAAAGAGCCCCGGAAATTAAGGCCGTATTTTTTTCTCCAAAAAACTGAATGAATTCATTAAAAAGGGAATTATTGTCTACAGCAAAAAAGGTATCAAAAGCAGCTTTAGTTGTGATTAAAACTAAGGGAATCAAAATTGGTAAAAGAGAAAACCAAAGTGGTGGTAAATTCTCATCTGTTTTATCTGCTAAAGATTGAATGTTTTTTAACGGAGCATCTATGGAATCCCTTAAAGGGACTGGCCACTTTTTGTTGGCCCATAATGCAAAAATATATCCTGCTGCAATGGTAAATAAACCTACAATAAAACCTCCAAGCATCATCATTCCGATAGGAATATTCATTTCACTTATTAAAAATAGAGGCCCTGGTGTGGGAGGAACAAGGGAATTTGCCATTGCGGCTCCAGCTGTTATGGCCAAAATTAGTAGCAAATAATTCTTTCCCAATCGTATTGCCATTGATTTAGCGAGAGGAATCATCAGATAAAATACAGTGTCAAAAAAAACTGGAATTCCTAAAAAGAAGCTACTTCCCAGAAATGTAACTGGGGCTTGCTTTTCTCCTGTGATTTTGAGTGTGGACCTTACTATCTTTTCGGCCGCTCCACTTTCCAGCATACATTTCCCTATGATAGAAGCCATAGCGATCAGAATACCTATTTTCCCACAAGTTTTTCCAAATTCTGTGGCAATTCGTTTACCTACATGCCAGTTGGCCAAATCCGCTGAAAGGCCTTTGCTTAAGGCATAGGTTTCAATGGCGGTTGCAGGTGTTAGGATAGCTACAATGAAAGCAGCTAGTAAAAGCGCCAAAAAAGCATGTAATCTAAGTACAATAATACCACCCACAACTGTGATGATACCGATTAAGAGAATAAAAAGCGGGTCAGAGGTGAAGGTCGATGAGTTCAACGTTTTTTAGTTAAAAAAGGTGAGTGTTCATTAGTTTACTGTTTTAGCTTCCAGGTCGAAGTCATTTAATTACCTTTTTTTGATTTGAGTGCCTCAGCAATATTTTTGGCTCCATTTGCTACAAAAGTGGCATCTGAGCCACAGGCAATTAATCTTATCCCCATATCATGGTAAGTATTGTAGTCATCTGGGTTAAAAAGAAGAATTCCTGTGGCTTTACCTGATTTTTGTGCTGCATTTACAATTGCTTTCACCGCTTCCTTAAATTTAGGATGATCCAATTGTCCGAATATGCCCAAAGACATGGAAAGATCAGCAGGGCCAATAAATAAAACATCAACGCCTTCGAGAGCTGCAATTTCATCTAAATGATTTAGGGATTCAGCGGTTTCAACCTGAATAATTCCTAAAATGTTTTCCTTGGCCTTTGCTTTGTATTCATCGAAATTTTTCCCAAAACCAGTAGCTCTTACCATTTTGGCTACTCCCCTAATGCCATCAGGAGGATAATAAACTCCGCTTATGGCGCCTCTGGCTTCTTCCACAGTTTTAATTTGTGGACACATCACGCCTTCTGCTCCGAAATCGAGCACCCTTGAAATTCTTTGGCGGGCATGACCTTCCACCCGGATAATTGCTCCAGTTGTGCTGGCTTCTAATGCCTGAAGTTGGTAAAGTACATCTTTCTCTGTTCCCGAGCCATGTTCCAGATCAATCAATACCCAGTCGAATCCTGCCTGACCCACAATTTCTGCTGTTAGAGGACTGCCCAGGTTTAACCAACAACCATTCAGAGATTCTCCATTTTTAAGTCTTTTTTTTAAGTGGTTATTCATAGTTTATAAAGTTTTTTTTAGCAAATGGAGCTTGAAAGAGAAAATAAATTGCCTCCAAAATAATAGAACAAGTGCTTTAGTTTTTCACTGGTTAGCATGGTATTTTAAAAATTTGGTCTAAAAAAAACCAGCCTGTAATTTTTTTTTAAATAGGCTGGTTGGATAAAAATTAGTTTATTGTTTTACATCCCACCAAACACGAGTATCCAGAATATCTGGTCCCTGTCTATTTGTAGCAGCATCAACATTAACTTTGTTTACAGTAAGTTCTGAATCTGGATAAGTTAACCTTCTGATAAAATCCTCAGTTTTTAAATCGCTACCTGGATATTTATTAGGTGCAACAGTTGGAAAACCACTCCTTCGGAAATTCGCCCAGGATTCAGGCCCTACAAGGAAAGAAGAAACCCAATACTGATTATTGATTTGTTCTATTTCCATTCCCGGCACTAATGGGTTAGCAGCAATATAAGCATCTATATCAGCTTCTGTAATAGTGGTTTCTCCTGGCCATAGAGAAAATTGTCTCATATTGGCCTGAATTCCTTTTGCATAGGCATCAGCTATATCTCCAGTTGCCCATCCTCTTGCGATGGCTTCAGCATATAGCAACATAGTTTGAGAGTAGGTCACAAGGAAACTAGGTGCTTCCGGGTTTCCTAGTCTATTTCTATCTAATTGACTATAATCATACAAACTATTCAAGCCATCAGCCGCTGCAATTGGCGGGATAGAAGAGTTGTCATAACCTTGAGGCATACCTATTTGAGCATCGAAAGTTCTGTCTGCATTATCTTCTATTTGATCTCCCTCCTGATTGGCACCAACATATCTTACTGCAATGGCGACTAACCTCGGATCATTATTGGTTTTCATAAAATTTACAAATTCCTGATCGAGATAATAAAAGGGAGCCTGACCTCCATTTAGGTTTGTTCCAACATTATTTCTGTAGTTTGCATCATGACGTACTACAGCATTATCTGCGTTAGATTCCATTAATCCCCCTGAAATGGCTTTCTTAGTATATTGTTCGGCAAGTCCTGGATCCACCTTTACCAATCTCATAGCAGCTCTTAGCATTAATGAATTGCCAAGCTTTTTCCATTGATCAAGGTTTCCGCCATACATAATTTCCTGAGGGACACCTCTATTAGCTGGATTAAGTGCAGCAGTTGCTTGTTCCAATTCACTCAATAAGGAGGTATAAATGGCTTGCTGCGAATCATAAGCTGGAAAAACAACTCCGTCAATATAGGCCATTCCAGCCTCAGAATAAGGAATATCACCATAAGTGTCGGTAAGGACCATTGTTGCATGGGCTTTCCAAATTTTCAATATATTCATAAGATTTTCCCTATCAGGATCATCTTTTGAATTTTCGATTCCATCAATAATGTTTTTTAAAACATTCCTGTATAAATTTTGCCAGTTTCCTTGTGTGGCAGCCCTGTTATCCTGATTTAAGTTTCCTCCAGTACCAACCCCAATAAAAGGAGTGATCATATGCCTAACTATGGTTGTTTCATAAGTAAGGTTATTATACCCATAAGCACTATTTATGATGGCATAATTCAACTGGAAAGTGGGATCTACAGATGTTTGTCGGACCGGGTCAGTGTTCAGTTCATCAAATCCTTCATCGCAAGCTGTGGTAAAGAATAAGATGGCAATTAAACTAAATATATATTTATTTATTCTTTTCATTTTATCTAAAGTTTTTTTGATAAAAAAATATTTTAAGGCGCTTTAGAATTTAACATTTAAGTTGAAACCCAGATTTCTCGTAACTGGTAAACCCGTTGCCTCTAAACCAACATCAGTATCTGAGATTATACCATTTTGCTCAGGATGGATATGGGGAACATGCTTCTTGAGAATAGCAACATTTGAAGCCACCAGATTGAGCCTTAACCCTTTAATGTATTTTGTGGATTTTAAGAGACTTGTGAAATCATAACCCAAACTGATTTGCCTCAAACTCCAGTATCCGGCATTAAAAACTGATTGTTCTGACATTCTGAAAGATCTAATGGTTTCATAATAAGGCTGAATATCTGCTTGAGTAGTATTTGCCGAACCATCAGGATTTACTCCATCTCCTACAATAAAACCCTGGTCTCTTCCCACTAATGTGGCCTTATCCAACCCATGTCGATAAGCATTGGTATGTGTTCCGGAAATCATGTTATGACCTAATTTGAAATCGATCAAAAATGACAGTTGGATGCCTTTATAATCAAAAGAGTTGGTAATCCCTCCCCACCAGGTAGGCAATGCACTACCAAAGTTAAGTTGTTCAGTCGAACGCATAGGACGACCACTATTAGGATCAAAAACCTGTCTTCCCTGTTCATCTCTCAAATAACCCCATCCATATAATTGAGCCATAGGCTTACCTACAACCTGTCTTAGCTCACCATGAAATTCTGCTGTACCAACAGTGATAAAGGAGTCATCAACATCCTCTCCCAGACTTAATACCTCTGATGTATTGTGAGTTGCATTTACAGAAAGATTCCAGTTAAAATTTCCCGTTCTTATTGGATAAAAGGAGGCAAACATTTCCACACCTTTGTTTTGGCTTTCACCCACATTTATAAGTTGGTTTTGAAAACCAGAGGCATCTGAAATTTGTGCGGTAAGGATTTGGTCAGAAGAAAGCTTATCATAATAGGAAGCTTCTAATCTTAAATTATCTCCAATAATTAATTCCACACCAATTTCTTTCTCTGTTACTCTCATAGGTCTTAGGTCGGCATTTGGTACAGTCACACCATTTATACTGCCTACAGGTTGAGCATTTCCTTGCGGATTGAGGAATTGTTGTGCATTTATCTGATAAAATAAATTATTAGAATAAGGAGATACATCCGTATCACTTCCCACTTCTGCATAAGCCAGTCTGAATTTACCAAAGGACAGCCAGCTCGGCAAGTCAAAGGTTTCAGAAAATACCCAACTACCTGTTATAGAAGGATATACAATACTTCTATTTGCTGCTGAAAGAGTTGAAAACCAGTCGTTTCTAACAGTTGCATTAATGTAAAGGAAATCTTTGTATCCTACTTCTGCAGATCCATAAAAAGAATTAACTTCCCTTTCTGAAACAGAATAGTTTGGAGATACTTTACTAGCATTTCCTATCGTATAGAGATCTCTGGTAAAAAAATTTTCACCTAATATTGTATTGGTATCAAACCTCCTGTACATATGGTTTCCTCCTACGTTTGCAGTAACCCCAAAATTTCCAAAAGTTTTATTAAAGCCAATTAAAAAGTCGGCATTAAGTTCTCGGAATTTTCGCTGATCCTGAATATATTGTCCATTCACGAATCCTGGAGGAGGAGAAGATTGTCTTTGTGAACCAGTCGGAAGGTTATAATCAACATCTCTATAATAAAAATCCTGACCAACCCTTGCCTGCAAATACAACCAGTCTGTAAAATCATATTTGGCAGTTAAGTTTCCATAAATCCTGTCCCTATTATTGTTTTCAAATCTTGAAAGTGCAAAATAAGGATTAGTACGGTTGGTAAACCTGGAATACTTAATTTCGTCACCATTTTCATCAAAAGCATATTTTTCCAATAAATCCATTGGCATGGAGGAAGATAGCGTATAAAGGACTACTGGGCTAAAATCCTGTTCAGCAATGTTTGGAGGATTTTTCCTTTCTTCGTTGGAATAATTAATATTACCAGATACAGTCAGTTTATTGGTTTTTTGAGTAAAACCAAAGTTTACTGTTTTCCTATTAAATTCTGATCCTGGTAAAACAGCTTTACTATCCATATTGGATACGGATAAACTTATACCACCATTTTCTCCTCCTGAAGATACCGTAATGGTATTTGTCCAGGTTGATTCATTTTGATAATAATCTCTGATCTTACCAGGAGTTGGTTCATAAGGAGCTTCAACTCCATCAAATAAAATCTGAGTCATTCCAGGCTGGAATTTTTCTCCAAAACTCCAAACACCAGAAGTTGGACCAGGGGCATTTGGTCTTACACCGCCTTCACCTTGTCCATACTCATATTGATAATCTGTATAGTCAAGTGGGGTTCCGTTCATATAATTGGTGTTATATTGTACCTGAATTCCCTTACCTTCAGCTCTGTTTTTGGTGGTAATCATAATAACACCATCTTTTGCACGAGAACCATAAAGTGCAGAGGCAGCAGCACCTTTTAAAACAGTCATACTGGAAATATCATCAGGGTTTATACTACTTAAACCATCTCCACTATCAGACCTACGGTTACTACCTGGCCCAACAACATCACCTCTAACTCCAAAATTAGTATTGTCAATAGGGACACCATTTACTACAATCAATGGAGAGTTATTTCCACCAAATGACGAAACTCCTCTAATTCTGATTTTGCTACTACCCTGCGGACCAGAACCCATATTGGAGATATTTACACCGGCAATTTTACCCTGTAAAGCATCCATGAAGTTTGGTGTACGGTTAACATTAAACTCATCTGGTTTTACTTTTGAAGTAGCATAACCCAGAGTAGCCTGGTCTTTTTCAATACCAAGTGCAGTTACTACTACTTCTTTCAGTTGCTCTGCATCTGCCACAAGGGAAATATCAATCTGAGATTGATTAGTGACTTCTATTTCCTGAGTCACGTATCCAATATAGCTATACTGTAAAGTATTTCCTTCACTCACCTGTAAGGAATAATCTCCATTAACATTGGTGGTAGTTCCTATGGTAGTACCTTTTATTAAAATACTAACACCAGGAAGTGGCTGATTATCCTCCTCTGTAATGATTTTCCCAGAAACTGTAAATTGTTGGGGAATTTCGGGTAGAATCGATTCAGATAAGGAACGAGTAAAAATTCCTTTCCTTTTTACGGTTATCAATTGATTAACACGTTTAAACGAAAGGTCAGTGTTTTTTGAGATAACGGTTAGTACTTCTCCGAGTGAATTGTTCTTTAAATTAAAGTTGAATCTTTCCTTTTCAAGATAAGAACTAACATTATAGCCAAATTTGAAATCTGTTTCTGTCTCAATGATTTCAAAGATCTCTTTTACATTAGCATCTTTTACATCAAGATTAAGATATATTTCATAGATACTTTTCTTTTGCCCGAAAGTATCGTTGGCCACCAGTATACTGCATAAGCAACTTTGGAGTATTATACCGAAAATTGTATACTTCGACATCCTTAAAATTTGTTGTATTATTTTCAAATTCATATATTTAGATGGTTTTGGTGAAAAATTGTTGATCAAAGCCATGCAGTCATCGTTGTTAATGTCACTCGCCAAAGTTTCCTATTAACAATAAGGACGTATATCGTAGTAGTCAGTTATTTAAGGATAACTGACTATTTTTTTGCTAAAAAGTAAAAATTCTATTCTTTGTTATTAAAGAAGTTGATTATTTCAAAAAAAATGATGAACAATATGCTTAATTGAGATTTTGCTTAGACCAAAAAATGTCAGGCAGAAAATAAATTAAATCAAACATATTAATTATAAATTGTGGTTTGTTAATTGAAAACTTAATTACAAGGCTGGTCAATTTAGGTAATTAAATTTGTTATAGTCTTAGAGAAAGAGCCTATTCTAAAATAAGTAATTTCTCTTTCATTATCAATTAATTATTACTTTACTTTTTTTTATTTCGAATTTAAAATTACCGGCATAGCTAAGGCTCTCCAGAATATTTTTTAAATGTTCGTTATCATATTCTCCGGTAAATAGGCCTTTCTCTCCCATTGATATCTTTTTCCTAATATCGAAATCCACATCATAAAATCGCTCCAGTACTCCCACTATTTCCTGAAAGGTATTTTCTTTGAAAATGATATGATTATTTTTCCAGGCGATATAAGCATTTATATTTTCTACTTTACTCTTTTTAAACTCCTCATTCGATTTTTCATAAACCAGTGCTTCATTTGGAATTAGGTTAAAATATTCTGCATTAGGAGCATTTTCAATTTCTTGTTTTTTAATGACCTGGACTTTTCCTGTGACTACGGCCACCGTAATTTGTTTCTGATCAGGGTAAGCTTTCACATTAAAAGAGGTTCCCAGTACCTTGGTGGATAAATTTCCCGAATAAATAATAAATGGTTTTAAGGAATCTTTACTAACATCAAAAAAAGCTTCTCCTTCCAAAAAGACTTCCCTTTTATCAGTAGAAAATCCTTTTGAATAGGTCAGTTTAGTTTCTGCATTCAGTTTTACTTCAGTTCCATCACTAAGAATTAGGGTCATTTTTTGCCCTCTGGTAGTCTTTTTAGTAGTGATCACCTGGGATTCTGCCATTGTAAGTTGAGGTCCTGATGAAATACTAAACCATAACAAAATGCCACTTGCCATTAGAAAAATAATTACGGCTGCATATTTTAGCCAGCCCAAATTTCTTCTTTCTTTATTTAAATTGCTTGTTTTTGAAGCTGTACTATTATCTAGAATATTTTCCAATACTTCAATAAAATCCTTTTCATTACGCTCGTATTTCTCCTGATAATCTAAGGAGGAAATTATAGCTTTGGCTTTAGCCACCACTTCCAATTTTTCAGGATGGTTGGAAATCCATTTTTCCCAAAAAAAACTGTTTTTAGTGCCCTTGTTAATCACCCACTCCACAAAGAAGTTGTCATTCAAAAATTCCTCTAAATTGTAATCTTTATATTTCGACCTTTTTAACATTTTAAATTGTTTCTTGCCTTAGAAAACTTACAGATTTGAAGTCTGATAAAAGCGCCTAAGCAGTAAAAAAAACTGAGTAAGCAATAAGCAAAATGACTATATCGAATAATTTGGTTTTTAACAATTCCATCTCCCTTCTAAGCTTTTTGACTCCATTACTCACCGTAATTCTGGCATATTCTATTCTTGAAAATTCCATAATTGAGGTGATTTCTTCATAAGTAAATCCTTCGTAATAGTAATATAGGATAGCTTCTCTTTGCTTTTTTGGTAACTTACTGATAGAGTTTTTAAGTTGGAACTTTACTTCTGCGTTAAGTTGACTGTTAATGATTTCGGTTTCTGTAGAAAGCTGGATTTCGAAACCTTCAGTATTATTATAGTCTTTATAAGGTGCGTTTTTAGATTTTGCAAGTCTTTTAATCACACTTCTTTTTAGCGATTTAAAAAGGTAAGACTTAATTGAATAGGATATTTTCCCAAGACTTTCTCTTTTCCTTCGGATATTGATGAATAAATCCTGAATACAATCTTTTAATAATTCAATATCCTTCGAAAACTGAATGCCATAATCCATTAATTCGTAGAAATACTGATTGTAGATATACAAAAAAGCCTCTTCATCACCTTTCTGAAACAATGCCCAAACTTCCTGATCTTTTTTAGATTGAAGTTGATTATTGAAATAGGATTTGTAGTCATCTCTGGCAGAGAGGTGTTTAGCTTCAGGATGATGATCTATATCATCTGCCTTTTTCATCTTCATATTTTTGTAGTTAATGAGTAATGTACAAGTACATTTACTTTGGGAAATGACTAATTCGAATTACAGCCACAAAAAAATTATTCCCCTGTTTCTTATAAGAGGAGACCCAATTCAATTTATATATATTTCAGATAGAAAAAAAATGGATTTTTTTATTGAAATGTAAATTTTTTATTAAAATGAAGAATGAAAAACAGAAATTAAACCCATTGTGGAAAGGTTAAAGGTTCGTAGATGGTTCAAAAAAAGAGGAATTAGGTTTAAAAATTATTGAGTTAACTTTTGAAATACATTTTCCAATGAAACTTCCTCCTGATGCATTCCAATTAAGACCAGTTTTTTTTCTACCGATAATCTGAAAATATCCCCACGAATATCTTTCTGGGAATTGGTGACTAACACGAATTTATTATCTCCCAATTCTTCTATTTTTTCAACTCCTTCCAGCTGATTAAATATATCAGTTGTTGCAGGAGATTCAAATTCGAGTGAAATTCTGGTTTCGTTTTGTGTCTCAGTTTTTAACTGATTAACATTATTATCAGCCACAATTTGCCCCAGATTAATAATAATTACCCGGTCACATAGTGCCTGAACTTCCTGCATAATATGGGTGCTGAAAACTACAGTCTTTTCCTTACTGATGGACTTAATCACATTCCTGATTTCAAGAATCTGATTGGGGTCTAAACCAGTGGTAGGTTCATCTAAAATTAAAACTTTAGGATCGTGAACTAGTGCTTGAGCCAGACCAACTCTTTGGCGATAACCTTTGGAAAGTGCTCCTATTTTTTTGTTTTGTTCCCTTGTAAGCCCAACTAGTTCTATCATATCCGAAATTCGGGATTTGGCACTTTTCCCTTTTATTTTATGAAGGGAAGCAATAAAAGCAAGGTATTCATGTACATACATATCCAGGTAAAGTGGATTGTGCTCTGGCAGATAACCTACATTTTTCTGAACTTCGATGGGATTTTCCGTTACTTTGTATCCACAAACCTCAATCTGACCTTCGGTAGGAGGCAAGTAGCAAGTGGCAATTTTCATAGTAGTGGATTTCCCCGCCCCATTAGGCCCAAGAAATCCCAATATTTCCCCTTCTATAGCTTCAAAGGAAATATTATTTACTGCTTTTTGAGTGCCATATTGCTTTACCAGATTGGATACTTTAATGCTCATTTTAAGGAAAAAATTGGCTTTACTAAAAATTCAGGTTTTATTAAACCCGTAAAAACAAAATGTTTTATTACCCGAAAGTAATATGCCAAAGTAGTGGTTTTTTTTTAGGGAGGCAATTGCGCTACTTATTCCTTTATTAATTTTTTAGGTTGTGACCAGTCCAATTGAAAAGCTGTTTTATCCTTTTAATAAGAGAACTAATTTAACTAAAATCGCATAAACATCCTTTCGTTAACCTTCCGTGATAATTTTGTGATATCTCCCCAATACCTTCATGTTTGGTAATTCTGCCGTATTTTTTTAACTATAAAAATTTTTAACATGAAGCTAAAATACCTCCAAACTCAATTAGATTTAGCTGATTGGGTAAGTTCCAAAAAACTTAATAAAAAAACCAGTATTTGGTTCCCTCTTATGGTGATTATACTGGCTTTTTTCGTATCGTCTGTTAATGCCCAAACTACCTCAATTACTGGGTTTACCCTTGTTAATGCTGAAACTAATGAAGACATTATGTCCCTAATGGATGGGGATGAATTGGTATTATCCATGTTGCCCACTATGTACCTGAATATTCGGGCAGAAATTGATGGAGATGTTCCTGGAAGTGTTGTTTTCAAATTGAATGAAACAAATCCTTTCAGAATTGAGAATGTTGCTCCATTTGCCTTGGCTGGTGACACTGATGGAGATTATTATCCTTTTACTCCTCCGGTTGGTATGCATACAGTCATGGCTACTCCTTATAATAAAAGTGCTGGCAAAGGAGATGCAGGAAACTCATTGAGTATTTCCTTTAAGGTAGTTTCTGGAAAGATGATAGGGTTTACCTTAATTAATGCTGATACCGATGAAGCGATTCAACCTTTAAAAGATGGCGATAAAATTAATTTGAAAGGATTGCCAACTCAAAATTTGAATATAAAAGCAGACTTTGATTCTAAGGGAATAGGAAGTGTAGTTTTCGGGTTAAATGATCAGCCCAAGTTCAGAACTGAAAATGTTTACCCTTATGCTTTAGTTGGTGATACTGATGGTGATTACAATGGGTTTACGCCACCTTTCGGAATGCATACAGTAACTGCAACCTCCTATGCTATGGCCAATGGTAGAGGAATGAAGGGGCAATCTATGTCAATTACATTTGAAGTGACAGATTGTGATGTGGACGGAGCAGAAGTTTCCACACTGGAGGGCGAAAACACAATTTACACTTGTCCAGGAGATAGCATTGATGATATTATTATGGTCATGAATTCTTCGGATTCCAAAGCAGATTACGCCTATATTGTCACCGATCCAGATTTAAATGTATTGGGTTTACCACCAGGAAATGAAGTAAATGTAGAAGGCGCAGGTGCAGGAACGTGTTTGATCTGGGGCTTATCTTATACAGGAAATATCACAGTAAAAGTGGGAGATAATGTAGGA
>JAHQVQ010000156.1 GCA_019634305.1 Flammeovirgaceae bacterium
CTTAGCAGCAGAATTTGAGATGGATGTTGAAAAAGTACCCTCAGAGCAAGCCCATATCAAACTGCCTTGGGTGCATACAGCCATTGGAAATGCAAAGAAAGTCTTGCAAGGGATATATCAGCATACAAGACCTGAGTATCTACAGAATTATCTGGATGAGTTCTGTTATAAGCTCAATAGAAGATACTTTGAAAATGATATTTTTGATAGGATATTAATCGCATGTACGCTCACTTGAGCTTGTGGTAAGAAAGCGGATATTCATTTAAATTTTTATGAGTAATGAATTAAATTCAATATTATGTTCTGTTTTTTATGTAGTATGTTATGATTTTACTGGATAGTAGTGAAGTTTTTTCATAAAAAAATTTTAGAGTTTTTGGGTGCTATTTTTTTTAGCAGGGTGAGAATTCTTTTAAAAATAATATTCTAATCAGACAGAAACTAAATAATGATTTAACATGAATTTTGAGGAAGAAATAAAACAATATAAGTTTTCAAGCGAGTATCAAAAAGCCATGTTAAATTTAATGTTTACAGGCAATTGGGTTAATTCATTGAATGCTAAATATTTTAAACAATATAATCTTTCTCCTCAGCAATTTAACATATTGAGAATCCTAAAAGGACAATACCCAAAACCAGCTTCAATCAATTTGCTAATGGAAAGGATGCTTGATAGGATGTCAAACACTTCCAGACTTGTTGAAAAACTCAGACAAAAAGGTTTCGTTGGAAGGCATATTTGTGAGGATGATAGGCGGCAGGTGGATGTGATAATAACAGAAAAAGGCTTGGACCTTTTACAGGAAATTGAAGGCTCAATAGAAAAAATTGAGTTTTGTTGTTCAAACTTATCTATAGAAGAACTCAAAAATTTAAACCTACTATTAGATAAACTAAGAGGATAATTTGAAAAGAATTTTTTTCATTGAAATTTGAATTTAACTTTGGGTTAAATTTAAGCTGAAAAAAAAATTGGATGGTCATTGCCTTCGTTCTTTTACTTCTTCTTGTAGTAATTTATACCGTTTTTGCTGTATACATAGAGCGAAAGGTGTCTGCCTTTGCCCAAGATAGACTTGGTCCTATGGAGGTAGGGAAATTTGGTGTTCTTCAAACTGTAGCAGACCTGTTAAAATTAATACAAAAGGAAGATATCATTCCTAAATCTGCAGATAAGTTTTTATTTCTTATTGCGCCAGTTGTTATTTTTACTGCAGTTTTTTCCGGATTTGCTATTATTCCCCTTACTTCTGGAATTATAGGTTCAATGGCGTCTGTTGGGGTTTTTTACCTCCTAGCTGTTATTTCTTTGGATGTATTAGGGATATTAATGGCAGGTTGGGGATCAAATAACAAATATACTATCTATGGAGCAATGCGTTCTGTTGCACAAATTGTCTCCTATGAAGTTCCTTTAGGCATCTCCATTCTTTGCGTAGTAATGATTTGCCAAACCCTCAATTTACAGGAAATAAGCTTTCAACAAGGAATTTGGATGCAGCAATACCAAACAGAAACAGTTAATTACACCAAGGAATTAAATTACCTTTTTGGTATAAAAAAACTTGGAATTGAAGTAACTAATATTGGAGGAATCCTGACATGGAATATTGTAAGAATGCCTTTGTTATTTTTTGTTTTTATAATATTTTTTATTTCAAGTCTGGCAGAAGCGAACAGAACACCCTTTGATTTACCTGAGGCTGAATCAGAATTAATTGGAGGATTTCATACAGAATATACCGGATTTAGATGGTCGATGGTGATGTTATCTGAATACGGGATGATGCTTTTAGTAAGTTTCCTGGCAGCAATATTATTTTTTGGAGGGTGGAATACTCCTTTTCCAAATATTTCAGAAGTAAAACTAGCTGAATGGACAAGTGGCTTGCCAGGTTCGGTAATTGGAAATATCTGGGGAATTTTCTGGCTTCTATTTAAAGTCTTTTCACTAATTCTTATTCAAATGTGGATAAGGTGGACTTATCCAAGATTAAGAGTTGATCAACTTATGTCCTTGTGCTGGAAATATCTCACACCATTTGCTTTAGTCCTATTATTCATTTGTGCAATTTGGAGATTGTTAATGATATAAATATTAATGAATTATATTTATACGTAATGAAAAAAATATTACGTTTTATTAATAAAAAACAGTAGATTTGTTAGATTAAGCCACTAATAATTCCAATAGCACCAACTAAAAACCTACTTTCAAAGTAGATATCTGCCAAATTTCCTTACAAACAATCCTACTATTCTAATGTTGTTTTTACTTTAATTTGTCTGTTTTAGCAGATAGTGCTTTTTAATTTTGCTATATGAAGTTATTCTCACTTCTATATTTTGTAGTGGTATTGTTTAATCCTTTTTCCGGTAGTTCTCCAACTCTACCGGAAAATAACATTTCCATTATTAAAAGAGGATTTAATAAAAACTACCCTCAATTATCTTATCAACTCAATATTTCCTATCCCGAAATTTTAGATGAAAATCATGAAAAGCATTATGAACTAAATCTTGCTGTTCAGAAAATAATGAGTGCTGCAATCACTGATTTTCAGGGAAAATTACAGAAAAAGGGAAATGCTTCGAATTTTGGGTACAGTTATCTGAATCTGGATTATAATATTTGCAGGCAGTATCATGGGGTACTGAGTGTAAAATTTGAGAAAAGAACATTTTATTCTGGCTCTGGATTAAAGAATCCAATTGATCTGAGTAAAACAATCAACTATGATGTGTCAAGAAATCGGTTTATTTATATCGGGGATTTATTCAAGCCAGAAGTAGATTATAGTAAGGATTTAATCAACTATATTAATTCTAAATATGGATGTAAGTTTGAATCACCCGCAGTATTAAACAACTTTTGTATTGAAAGTACTGATTTGGTAATAATAATTGATGATAGTGAAAAGAATCAAAATAATAAGAATGTTTGTGAAAATGAAATAAGGATTCCCTGGATTGATATTGAAGATATTTTGGATGAAGATAACGTGGGGTATAAATTTTTAAAAGGCATAAAAAAATAATTTTTCTTTTCTTATTGACATTATTTCTCCTCTATAAGTAATTCCTAAAATATAGCCACTTTAAGGAATTAATAAAAAATTGACAGCTAGGTTTTCCTTTGTTAAATCATTTTAAATTCAATGTAATCAACTTTTTGATTATACCAGAAAATCCCCTTTTTTTGTAACAAAATTGACCCTCGGAAATAAATTCGAGGGTTTGTTTATTCTATGGTTCATACTTTATTCAATTATTTCGTTCCTTTCCTTAGTTCAAGGTCGAAAATGTTTTTATTGTTTGGTTTACCATAATCCTAATTAAAGTCAAAAAATTGGCTGGTTAATCGTATAAAATTAATCGAAATCGTGAAAAGATCGAAGATCAAATACTTACTTCAAAGTGACCTGGTAGATACTCTGGTAAATGCAAAAGGTTGGGTAAGAACTAAAAGAGAGGGAAAAAATGTGACTTTCATTGCGTTAAATGATGGTTCAACAATAAAAAATATTCAGGTGGTAGTAGATATGGAAAAACTTCCTGAAGCTACCATTAAGGATATTAATACTGGCGCTTGTATTTCTGTGAATGGGCAATTGGTAAAATCTCAGGGAAAAGGACAATCTTTAGAATTAATTGCAGAGGAAATAGAGATTCTTGGATTAGCAGATCCTGAGGGCTACCCACTTCAACCTAAAAAGCATTCCTTAGAATTTTTAAGAGAAATTGCTCATTTAAGACCTCGAACCAACACTATAAGTGCCATAATGAGGATAAGGCATAACCTTGCTTTTGCTGTCCATAAATTTTTTAATGATAAAGGGTTCTATTATATGCATACCCCAATTGTTACAGGATCAGATGCTGAGGGTGCTGGAGAGATGTTTAGGGTGAGTACGCTAGATCCTAAATCACCCCCATTAAATGAGGATGGGACAATTAATTATAAAGAAGACTTTTTTGGGAAAGAAACAAATTTAACCGTTTCTGGTCAACTGGAAGCTGAAGTTGGGGCTATGTCACTTGGAGAAGTATACACATTTGGTCCGACTTTCCGGGCTGAAAATTCCAATACTTCACGCCATCTTGCTGAATTCTGGATGATAGAACCTGAAATGGCATTCTATGATTTAAACGATAATATGGATTTGGCCGAGGAGTTCGTGAAATCAATCATAGGTTACATACTAGGAAATTGTATGGATGATCTTGAGTTTTTGGATAAAAGGGCTGCTGAAGAAGAAAAGAATAAACCACAGAATGAAAGAAATGACTTGGGCCTGATGGAGAGGATGAAGTTTGTAGTAGAAAATGATTTTGAGAGATTAGAGTATACCGAAGCAATTAATGTTTTACTAAACTCTAAGCCACATAAGAAAAAGAAATTCAAATTTCCTGTGGAATGGGGCATAGATTTGCAATCGGAGCATGAGCGATTTTTAGTGGAAAAGCATTTCAAAAAGCCGGTAATACTTACCAATTACCCCAAGGATATTAAAGCTTTTTATATGAAGCAAAATCCTGATGGAAAAACTGTGGGGGCAATGGATATTTTGTTTCCTGGGATAGGCGAAATTATAGGAGGGAGTCAAAGAGAGGAGAATCTGGAAAAATTAAAAACCAGAATGGAGGAAATGGATGTTCCTGAATCTGAGTTGTGGTGGTATTTGGAATTGAGAAAATTCGGCACCGCCCCTCATAGTGGTTTTGGATTGGGCTTTGAAAGAATGATGCTTTTTGTAACCGGAATGGGAAATATCAGGGATGTAATTCCTTTCCCAAGAACTCCACAAAGTGCTGAATTTTAATTTGAAAATTTGGAGTAATCAGGAAAGGTCTGTAATGAATATAAAAAAAGGGTTGGATGTTGAAACAATCAACCCTTTTTTCATTAGGCATATTGAGAGGTGATTTCTTCAGAAACCATTTTTAATCCAATACTTCCAATTTCTTCTATGCAATGTAAATTGGGATACTTTCTTCCTAGTTCGGGCATCTTAGGGTCTACAATATATTTTAGGGTGGAATCTTGAGTATAATCAACCAGTCCAGCAGCGGGATAAACCAATAAAGACGTTCCCACAACGATGAACACCTCAGCATTGATAGCCTCCTCTATTGCTGTATCCATCATTGGAACGGATTCTCCAAACCAAACAATATGAGGTCTTAATTGGGATCCTTTTTCACATTGATCTCCAAGCTTTAGATCACTCCCATTAATATCATAAATCAGAGATTCATCAACAGTACTGCGAGATTTGAAGAGTTCACCATGCAAATGGATTACTTTTTTAGAACCAGCCCTTTCATGAAGGTTATCTACATTTTGAGTTACAATGGTAACATCAAAAAATTCCTGCAGTTTAGCCAATATTAAATGACCTTCATTGGGCTTGGCATTTAAGGCTGCTTTCCTCCTTTCATTATAAAAATTTAATACAAGGTTTTTATCTTTTCTCCATCCTTCATAAGTAGCCACCTGCATTACATCATGTCCCTCCCACAATCCATCTGAAG
>JAHQVQ010000157.1 GCA_019634305.1 Flammeovirgaceae bacterium
AAAGGAACCTTTTTATTCTGTGTTTTTTTTGTTTCTCTTCTATTCTGTTTGGTCAATCTTACCAAAACATAAATTTTAAACACTTTACCATACTCGATGGTCTATCTCAAAATAATGTAATTGCATTAATTCAAGACAAGGAGGGATTTATTTGGATAGGAACTGAAGATGGAATAAATAAGTATGATGGAAAAAAATTCACTATATACCGCCATGATCCTGATGATACTAATTCGCTAAACAATAATAACATCAGAACTTTATTCGAGGATAAAAGTGGAAGGCTTTGGGTCGGTTCTCATGGAGGTATAAATCTTTACAATAAAAAAAAGGATCATTTCATACAAATATTAAAAGATGATAATGTCACCAGCATTTTTGAAGATTCTCAGGGAAATATTTGGTTTGGGAATTGGGAGAAAGGATTGAAAGTCTTACCAGCAGGTTCAGCTCCTACTTCTAAATCTTCTTTTATTCGAATAAAAGAAGGTTTATATCATCCTAGAATAATGGCAATTATTGAAAAAGAAGAGGGTGAAATTTGGGTGGGTACTCTAGGCGGAGGTGTAAATATAGTAAAATTCCAAAATAATAATTTTAGTGATTTGCAAATCACAAGAATTCCCCCACTATCAAATGATGGGTTAGGATTGAATTCTGATTTCATTAACTCTATCATTAAAACAAGTAATGACGAAATTTATATTGGCTCAAATGATAATGGATTATATAAACTATTAACTATTGAGAGAGAAGATAATTATAGTTTTAAATTGATCGATCTTCAGGATCAAACTTCAAATAAAGCACAATCAAAAAGTATATCCTATATAAAAGAGGATCTAAATCAAGCTATTTGGGTGGCTACAGAAAATGGTCTTTTTATTTTAGAAAAAAACAATGATAAAATTTATCATTACTATGCAAATCCAAAAAACAAATCCTCATTGATAGCAAATAGTACCAGAGTGATCATCAATGATAAACAAGAAAGAGTTTGGATTGGATCAAGGTTAGGTGGAATTGATATATACGACCCACTGGAAATTAAATTTTCAACTATTACTTTTACTAATGACAAAAGCGGAATCAATCATCCTAATGTTTCTTCAGTAGTAGAAGATGAAAATGAAAACTTATGGATAGCAACAGATGGCGGAGGTTTAAACTATTACGATAAACAGCAACAAGAATTCACTTATTATCAATTTGACCCCAAAAACCCCTATTCTATTTCAAATGATAAAGCTTTGGTTTTGTGCTTGGAAGATGAAGGTATATGGATAGGAACTTGGTTAGGAGGGTTGAATTTTTTCAATTTTAAAGAAAAAAAATTTTATAGGTATAAACATGACCCAGAGGATTCAACAAGCCTCTCAGATAATCGGATTTTTTACATTTTAAAAGACCATGATAACAACATCTGGATTTGCACTTATGGAGGTGGGCTGAACCTTTTTGACAGAAAAACTAAGTCATTTAAAAGATTTACCAAAAAAGAACATGGTTTGGGTAATAACAATCTTACCAGCATGTTTGAAGATTCAAATCAAAACCTTTGGATTGGAACATTATTAGGAGGATTAAATAAACTTAATCCAAAATCAAATCAAATTTCAATCATCACACATTCCGAGGTTGATTCTTCAAGTTTGAGTCACAGTTTTATATTATCCATTAATGAAGATAAAAATGGAGACCTTCTGGTTGGAACAGATGGTGGTGGTTTTAACATTATGAATCCTAAAACTAATGCTTTTAGGCACTACAGAATGAAACATGGCCTCCCAAATGATATTGTTTTTGGAATTTTGGTGGCGGATAACGGTGATTACTGGATTAGTACAAATAAAGGATTATCAAGATTTAACCCAAAAACTGAAGAATTTTTAAATTTTGATATTAATGATGGTCTACAAAGCAATCAATTCAATAGATGGGCTTACCATAAAGGAAAATCCGGTTTATTTTATTTCGGAGGTATTAATGGGTTAAATTATTTTTATCCGGATAGTATAAAATTGAATAATAATCCTCCTGAAGTTAAATTAAGGAATTTTTATTTATTCAATAAAAAGGTTGATGTCAATAAAGATTCATCTATTATAAAAAATCACATTGGATACTCAGATGAAATAAGACTGAAACATAACCAAAGTGTTTTTAGTATTGAGTTTGCTGCTTTAAATTATACTGCTCCATCAAAAAACCAATTCGCTTTCAAACTGAAGGGATTTGATAAGGACTGGCAATACGTAGGAGTTGAAAACAAGGCCACCTATACTAACCTTGATCCCGGAGAATATTTATTCAAGGTAAAGGCTTCCAATAACGATGGCGTTTGGAACAATGTGGGTACATCCATAAAAATTGTAATAATTCCACCTTGGTGGAATACAATCTGGTTCCAAATTTTGGTTATTTTATTTGTTATTATTTTTTTAGGTATTTTCTATTTTTATAGAATTGAACAATTTAGAAAACAAAGAAATAACCTAGAAGAACTGGTTAATTCCAGAACGATAGAGTTAAATATCAAGAATGAGGAACTCATAACACAACAGCAAGAACTGGAACAACAATATGAAGAAACGCTGTCTACCTTAAGAAAACTTAAGGAAGCACAAAGTCAACTAATTCAATCTGAGAAAATGGCTTCATTAGGATTGCTAACAGCAGGTATAGCTCATGAACTGAATAATCCTATTAATTATATAAAATCAGGCATTTTAGGCTTGGAAAAATCCATTTCAAAAATCTCCATCATTTTAAAAGAATATGAATTAATTGACAAGGGAAACATCAATTTTAAACTAAAAAAAATAGCCAGGTTAAAAAAGGAAGTCCAGTTTGATGAAATGGTTTATATGACCCTGGTAGTAACTAAAAACATTGTACTTGGAGCAGAAAGGTCTGCTGAAATAATTAAAGGTTTAAAGTCCTTTTCCAGAGATGAAAATAATGAATTTATCCTATCGGATGTCCATCAGGGTTTAGAATCAACTTTACTCCTTCTTAATCACCTTATCAAAAATGAACTTGTTATACAAAAAGAATATGGGAATCTGCCATTTATAGAATGTCTTCCAGGGAAACTGAATCAGGTATTTACAAATATTTTAACTAATAGTATTCAGGCACTTGAAAATGACAAGTCAAATGAAAAAAAAATAATTTCAATTGCTACAACATTAATAGAAAATAAAACAAAAGATAAAAATCAGGTTAAAATCGTTATTTCAGACAATGGGCCTGGCATTCCCCATGAAATATTAAATCAGATTTACGAACCTTTTTTCACTACTAAAGAAGTTGGAAAAGGCACTGGCCTAGGACTTTATATCTGTTTGAATATCATCGAAAAACATAAAGGGAAAATGACAGTACAATCAAACCCTGACTCTACAAAAGGCACGCAAACGATTATAACCCTTCCCGTCAAAGGTTTACTTTAATATCTCCTGTCCTAAACTTAACTACTCAATAATTCCTTTGCTTTTTGTTCAAAAGTTGGTCCTGGTTGTAAAGGAAGTTTTTTTATTTTTTTGAGCATTTTTTTTACTTTTCTTTTCCCTTTTTTTCCTTGAGAAGCAAGATTTTCCATCAACTTTAGCCTCGCCTGAAGATGATAGGGATTTGTATCAATTGCCATTTCCAGATTAGACATTAAAGCAGCCTGATTCCCTTCTTTCTCTGCTAATAATGCTTTAGCAAAAAGTAACTCTGAATAAGGTTGAGGAAGTTTGGAAAAATCATTTTGAGCTAATATTGCTTTAGCTTTTTCCATTTTATTGTTTTCTAAATAGATTTTGGCAACTTTTAAGGACAAATTATTAGATAACTTAAAAGGATCAGAGATTTCATCTACAAGGTTCAAAGCCTTTTCAAAAGATCCCATTTCAGCCTGGATCTCACCCATTCGCACTAATAAGCCAGGATCTACTCCACCTGAGGCTTTTCCAAGTAAATAACTTTCCCCAAGTAAATCAAAAGCTTTTTGTTCTTGACCATTTGCAGCCAATACCTCACTCAACATAAATCTGTATTCAATTTGCTGAGGATTGGCTTTTACAAGCCTATCCAAATCTCTTTTAGTATTCCCAGGATATCCTAAAATCCCTTTTTGATAAGCAACAAAAGCCAAAGCCATATCTCTCTGATCACGCAAGTATGTGGAAATAGTTGGAGCAATTGTGAGGTAGGAATGCGTCACATCAATAGCTTCTTTCACTTTCCCAAAATTCACATACATTTCCCGTAACTCACGGTTTAAAGTAGTCCATTCATTTAAATCCTTTTCAAGTGATAAAGCATTTGCATAATTGAGTTGTATCTGCATAAATGCCTTATTTAAATTCAGGTCACCATTATCAAAGCTGGCCTGATAAAAATGAGCTTTTGCTTTATAAACTTCAGGATTATTTGGATCCTTGCCCAGAGCTGTTTGTAACCATGCTTCACTTTCAGGAAGTTGTTTGGTTTCGTTTTTCAGTTCAGAATAACTGATATATACAGGAATATTATCCCGATCCAATTTCAGTGCTGAATCAAGGTAGGAAGATGCTAAAGATACCCAGGCTGGATTATCTTTAGTTTCCCTAATTTCTTCGGACAAATTGATATACGCTTGTGCAAGGTTGCGATTCAAAACACTCGTTTTACCTTCTAAAGCCATTTTTTGCTGCTTTACAAGTGTATCAATAAAGGCGTAAGTTTCAGGGTCTTTGCTCTTTAAATCCCAAACCGTATTCATAGATTTGTGGTTTAAAGGATGAACTTTTTGAGTGGCAAAATAGGCTGTATAAGTTTGTGCTAAAAATTCATGTTCATTATTGGCTGAATAATAGTCCAGCGTTAAGCCCCTTTTTATGGCATTATAATACAATTCCCTTACCCTTCTTTTTTGCTCATCGGTAAATACTCTTGAATGGAATAAATGCACATATTCATGAAGTACAACATTTCTTTCCAAATGTGCCCCTCTTTCTACATATTCAATTCCTGCTGCTCCCGAACCAACGCCTCTAATATCCATCCACTGACGGTTATCAAAAGTGGTAGATTCTTTAAAATATTTATTGTTCATGGCAGTTGCCAAATCTCTGTGCAATGGTGGAATTACAAATTGTAATTGCTGTTTTTGAAGTAATGGTAGATATGCACTACTGGCAAATAAGGCACTCCAAACCATTTTTTGTACCCGGTCTCCTGCGTAGTAATTCACATCGGGAAATACTTGAGCAAATCCTTTTTTATTAGAAATGACTGTTTTGGTAATTGCTATTTCTAAAGAATCAAACTCTTTTAAATAAGCCATTCTTTTCTGTTTCACCACTGCAGCTAACCCATTGTGAGCAGGTCCATAATTTTGCTTTTTAGCAAGAATTTCCTTAAATATCCTCTCTGCTGAATCCAGCCTGATCTTTCCCAACTGATAGTTCATGTAAAATGCCGAACCACGCATCATGGAAGGTAAAACTGATTTTGGATATTTTTTTCCTACAGTATAAGTAAAATCAATTGCAGCATTCACCTGATTTTGTGCTATTAATTCATCTCCTTTTTCTAACTCCTTAAAAATTTGATCATCATTTGGAGAAAAATAATCTTTATAAGTAAGTTGAGTATGACCGTTTCCCCAGTGCCAGTTAGTCTTATAATGAAGTGGATCTAATTCCAAAGCCAGAGACCACTGTTCAGCCATTTTGTCTAATAATTCCACATCTCCTTTTCTCCATATAGCATATCCGTAATTAAACCTGGCATCAACCAGATAAGGATTTAGTTCCAGCGATTTTTTTAGTGGGGGAATCGATTTTTCCGGTTGTTGTTGCCAGAAATACACATCAGATTCAAGCAAATAAGCCTCTGCACTATTACCATTTAATTCCTGAGCATCTTTTGCCAGTTTTAAAGCCTCATCATATTGCTTTTGTAAGAGTTTTATTTCCCCAAGTAACACTAAAGCCTTGTCATCAAACTTTACATCCGCCAGTCTCTGGTTACAAATCTTCATGGCTTCATCCAATTCCCAAGCCTGAATGTGAAGATTGGCTCTTAGTAACATACCTTCCCTGTTCATTGGTGCAATTTCCAAAAGCTGCTTTACAAAACTTTCAGCTTTAAAAAAATTGTTGGTTTTGTAACAACAAGCGAAATTATTTCAAAAAAAATTACAAAAAAACAATTATTTTTTTTTGTTATTATTATCATTATTATT
>JAHQVQ010000158.1 GCA_019634305.1 Flammeovirgaceae bacterium
TAATAGAAAATATGAAAGAACTAAACCTAAAATGTATAGAGGGAAATACAGGACTTTTACTAATTATAGGAGGGCTGTCTAATACTTGATTCTGTCTCTTTTCCTTATGGAAACGGCATTGGGAGCAAGGTTGGTAATTTTTCCTGCAAAATCGTTTCTAAGTATTGTTTCCGTTTCCGGAATTCCTACTGTAATGATAGCTTCCTTTTGGAATCCCAAGTCTTTGCTTTGAAGGTATTTTAATTGGGAAAAAATAACGATGGTACCAATAATCATGAGCTGGGTAATCACAAATTGTAATAAAACTAATCCTTTACTAAATCGGATTTTCCCTGTGTTTCCACTGTCCATTTTCTGCTTTATGGCATTGATAGGATGGAAGCCGGAGATAACAAAAGCTGGATAAACTCCGGCAATTAGTCCGATACAAAACCAAAGTGCCAGAAGGAAGACTACCACTTCCAGATTAAAAGAAATAATAGCCGAATTCCTTATTGATAAGAGATTTTGGAATTTTAAAACCGATAATTCTGCCAGGCCTACACCAATAATGGCGGCAATAAAAGTGAGCATATAGGTCTCTCCCAGAAACTGTAATACTAAGTTCAACCTGGAACTCCCCAATACTTTTCTAATTCCAATTTCCTTCGATCGAATAAGAGATTGAGCTGTAGAAAGGTTGCTGAAATTTATGGCTGACGTAATGAGTAATAATAATCCAATAAGGCTCAATCCCAACAAGGTCTCTTTGCTAACAATCCTATTGAAATTGCTTAAGCGGGAATCATGGTGTAATTCTGATAGTGGTTGTAATTTATAAATCCTGTCTTTCGCTATTTTTTTAGATACAAATCTGGAATGAATTTGTTTAATCCTAGCCTCAGTATCCTTTACATTTACTTCCTGATGTAGTTTTATGAAGCATTGGTAATTTCCACTTAAACTGTACCAACCCTCCATCCAGTCATTGTTGCCATTTCTTAAAGTGGCAAGAGAAGCCATAATGCTAAATTGAAAGTCTGTATTTTCTGGGAAATCAGTAATCACTCCCGTTATTTTACATTCCCAATCATTATTTATAAGGATAGTTTTACCCAAAACATCCAGAGAAGAATAGGTCTTTTCTGCCAATGATTTAGTAATTATTACTGAATTGGGTGTTGTAAGGGCGGAATTTGCATTTCCTCTTAACCATTCAAAATCAGGACGGTTGAAATCAAGTACTTCAAAAAAATTGGATTCCAAGAAGGTAAATCCATTTTGCTTGAATAACCTGGGGCTTTCTTTTTCAGGAAAGGATTTTAGAAGTACCTCACCTCTATTGAAAAGGGTTGTAACTTTTTCTGCCTGAGGTAATTCCTCTTCTAAAATTCCAGGAAATGGGAATGATATTCCTGTTCTATATTCAGGTTCTGCGCTTTGATTTACGTTGGTAGTGACTCTGACTATTCTGTAAATTCTATCCTGATCAGAATGAAATTTATCAAAATTACTTTCATTTTTAACTACGAGAAAAATGATCAGACAGCAGGCAATCCCAAGGCTTAAACCAAGGCAATTGATAATAGAAGTGACCTTGTTTTTTATTAAATTTCTAAAAGCCGATCTAAAAAAATACCAGATCATTTTATAATGTTTAAAAGGTAAATACAAATTATTTTACTCCGATCTCAATGACTTTACCGGGTTGCTAATAGCAGCTTTAATCGCCTGATAGCTTATCGTAATCAAAGCAATAGCAACAGCCATTAGACCTGAAAGAAGAAAGATGTTAGGTTCCATTTCTATTTTATATGTAAAAGTGGAAAGCCATTCTTGCATCAGGAAATACCCAATTGGGGCTGCGATAGCACTTGCTATTAGAATTAGTCGGATAAATTCTTTTGAAAAAAGTAATACAATTCCAGCAATAGATGCACCAAGTACTTTCCGGATACCCACTTCCTTAGTTTTCTGGATAGCCATAAAAGAAACCAGACCATAAAGCCCAAGGCAGCCAATGAAAATAGTGATTCCGGCAAAAAGATTGAGTAACCTGAAAACACGTTCTTCATTTTTATAAAAACTCTTTATGTCTTCATCTAAGAAACTATATTTAAATTCCTTACCAGGATAAGTTTCTTTAAAGATTTTTTCTATACTTGAAACTGTCTTTTCTATGCCCTCCATTTCAACTTGAGAATTTACGGTATACCGAATTTCAGGGTCATAAACCATTAATAATGGATTGATCTCGGAGTGGAGGGATTGCATGTGAAAATTATGAATTACCCCAATGACCTGTATACTTGTTTCATCACCATAATTAAATGATTCACCAATAATTTCCTGAGCTGAAGAAAACCCATATTTTTTAATAAAACTTTCGTTTACAATGGCTTTAGTTGTATCGTTTCGTTCAGGAAAATTTCCCTCCAAAAGTTGGAAGTTAAATACATCAAAATAATTTTTATCCACATATTTGATGTCAATCATATTTTCCTTTTTCAAACTGTCATTTCCATAGGAAATTTCTCTGCTAGACCTTGAACTAGAAATTGGAGGAGATGCCGAAAATCCAACTTTTTTTATACTTGGAATCTGCAACATATGATTTTGAATAATGTCACTTTTTAGTTCTTCACCAAAAGGCTGCCTGAATGTAATAATTGCATCCGTATTAAATCCTACTTCTTTTTCTTTAAAAAAGGATAATTGTTCCAAGACTACTATTGTGGCTATAATTAGTACCTGGGTGATAAGGAATTGAAGGATGACTAATGTGCGTCTCAATTTTAGGCCGGAAGTATTATTGGAAAGCTTGTTTTTTAAAGCCATTACAGGAGAATAGCCAGATAAGATTAAAGCAGGATAAAATCCCGATAACAATGTGGTTAACCCTAAAATCCCAAAAATAAACATATATAATTTCCAATCACCTGTAAAAGCCTCCCTTAATAAACTACCTTCAAATTCTATAGCAATAAAATCTTTTAATTTTATTAAGGAAAGCTCCGTAAAACCAAGAGCAATAATTAATGAAAAGCCAACAATTATGAATGTTTCCATTAGAAAAAAGGAAATCAGTTTTTTTCTTGAACTACCCAAAACTTTTCTGACTCCGACCTCCTTTGATCTATTCACCACCAAAGCAGTAGAGAGGTTAATGTAATTTATACAGGCAATTAATAAGATGAAAATACCAACAAATAATAAAGCCCAAAGGGTTTTTAGATCCCCTTTTTTACTATTAATTGGAAAATAATTTTCATCAAAATGAAAATCACTTAATGGTTGCAATTTTAAGGACCATTTTTCAATATAATCTTCATTTGTATTTTCAATCAGTAATTTAGTCAGTTGGTCTTCAATTCTGGCTATTGAATTATCTGAAAGGCTTTTCTCTTTGAGTAGAATGAAATTTTGATAATCACTCGATACATTTCCCCAATTAAGATTTTCAGCTAATTGTGTACTCATTATACTTGAAGGAACAAATGCCAGGGCACTTACACTTGTTCGTTGATGAGGATTTTCTACAATTCCCACTACGGAAAGATCGACATTGTTTAAGGTAAGGGTTTTTCCCAATGCATCATCACCTTTAAAAAACTTTTCTGCCAGTTTTTCTGATAATACTATAGAATGCTTGTTTTTAAATGCCTGGCTAGGTGATCCAGAAATCCATTTCCAATCAAATATTTTAAAAAAGGACGAATCAACTCCAAGAATATCATTATCCCTATAGTAAATTTCTTCATCTTCAATTCCATTTTCTTTATCTATATGCTTAATACGCACTTCTTCCCTGTCCATACTAACAGGGCTAACCCATTCTATTTCTGGGAAGTTGCTTTTTAAGGCTTCAGTTACAGGAAAAGGAGTACCAGAATTATAAAAAGTTTCTTCACCGAAAACCGGTAGAGAGGTTACCCTAAAAATTCTGTCTTTTTTGGTATGAAACTGATCATAACTAAATTCATGATTGACAACTAGAAATATAACAAGCGAGCAGGTAATTCCCAATGCCAAACCGAGAATGTTGATAATGGAATGTGCCTTGTTACGGAAGATGTTTCTTACAGATATTTTAAAGAAATAGCTTAGCATTTTTATCTTTTTTTTGAAAGTGATTCAAATTGTTATTCTGATCTTAAAGATTTTGTTGGGTTCATGATTGCTGCTTTTATAGATTGATAGCTTACAGTGAACCAGGCAACTACAATGGAAATAATTCCAGCTACAAAAAACACTTCCCATGAAATGGTGATTCTATAAGCGAAGTTTTCTAACCAACCATCTACCATCCACCAGGATACCGGAATGGCAATTAATAAAGCCAACCCAATTAGTTTGGTAAATTCATTAGAGACTAAGAATATAAGATTTGGAATTGATGCCCCTAAAACTTTTCGAATACCGATTTCTTTTGTTCTTTGTTCTGCTGTAAATGCTGCAAGTCCAAACAAACCAAGACAAGCTATAAAAATGGCCAGGAAGGTGAGCAAGCCAAACCCTTTTCCTAGTTGTTCTTCCGATTTGAAAGTGCTGTTAAAAGCATCATCTAAAAAGCGATATTCAAATGGTACTTCTGGGCTTAATTTAATCCATTCTGTTTTTGCATAGGCAATAGTTTCTGAAATATCATTGGCAGATATTTCAGAGTCATCTAAGCGAATGGATAAAAATCCACCAAAATTATATTGGGTCCAGTGAGGATTACTTTTGTGAAATACGACCAATGGTCCTACATTATTATGCAAAGATTGAAAGTTGAAATTTTTCAGAACGCCACAGACTTCAAAAGTAGAATTCTCTCCACCAGGGTAATGTAAAACCTGACCGATTGCGAATTTTGGGCTATCAGGATTTATTTCCCATCCTAGTTGTTTTACAGCGGTTTCGTTCAAAATTACCTTTCCAAAGTCCCCAATATTTCCTTTTCCAAAAGATCTTCCAGATAGTAATTCCAAACCCATTGTGGTTATATAATCTTCATCGGTTAATAGACCATTGATAGGGATTTCTGCCATTTCCACTCCATAGGCTTTGTAGTGATCTTCGAAATAAATCCGTGGAGGAGTGGCATTGGAAAATGCACAGTTCTCTACCCTGGATTGTTTTAGAATAGCTTGTTTATAAAATTCTTGGTTTTTTCCGAGTTTGTCCAGATTGGAAATAATCAGTAAGTTTTCTTTTTTGAAGCCTAAATCTTTGTTTCTGGTAAATTGAAGTTGGTTATAAACAAATAAGGTACAAATTATTAAAGTGATGGAAATGGAAAACTGGAAAATGACTAATAAATTCCTCAAACCGCCAAAAGCGTGTTTTTTCTCTTTCCCAATTTTGTTCTTCATGACATCCACAGGCTTAAATCTGGTGAGGAAGAAAGCTGGATAACTGCCCGAAACCATTCCTAAAAGGATGGTGAAAAAGATAATACCAATCAACCAAAGAGGATTGAAAATCACCCCAAGATCAATTTGTTTACCTGTTACCTGGTTAAAAGGAATTCTGAATATTTCTGCCAAACCAAGTGCCAATATCAGAGATAAAAAGCAAAGCAAAGTTGATTCAATTAGGAATTGATAGATCAGTAATCTTTTCCCGGAACCCAATACTTTTCGAACGCCCACTTCTCTTGCCCGGTTGGAAGATTTTGCAGTGGACAAATTCATGAAATTAATCGAAGCCAACAATAAAATAAATAAACCAATAGATGAAAAAACATAAACATATTTGATATCGCTTATGGGACCTAATCGGTTATTCACATTATTGGAAAATAAATGAATATCGGTAATCGGTAGCAGGAATAATTCCCACTTCTTCCCCTTCTTTTCATAATCCTCATAAGAGTAACCATACACCCTTTTCATAGTGCCTCCAGCATACTTTTTAGGTACTTCTGGGAGTTTGGCGGTAATGTCAGCGACATTGGTATTTTCTTTAATTTTTACATAAGTCACCACCTGAGTCCAGATCCAGCTCCATTCCATTGCCTGGAAATGTGGAAATGAATAACTAGAGGCTAACAGATTAAATTTAAAATGAGAGTTTTTTGGAATATTTTCTATTACCCCAGTTACTTTCAGGTTAATTTTTTCATCTCCAGAGTTGGCCTGAAGGATTTTGCCTATTGGGGAAATGTCCATTCCAAAATATTTTTCAGCGCTTTCTCTAGTAAGGACAACCGAATTTTGTTCTTTCAAAGCATTTTCAGGACTCCCTTCCAGGAATTCAAAGGAGAAAACATTGAAAAAATTTGGATCTCCTCCATATAAATAATCTTCATTAAAGGATTTAGTGTGATCGACCTCATTGGTATAGCTGACCACGAGGTCATTAAAAGGTGTATATATTCTGGTGACTTCCTCAAATTCGGGGATTTCTGCAATTAACCCTTCGGCAACGGCTGGCCCTGTAGAACCGAAATGCTCCTCATTATTTCCCCAAATATTAGTCTGATCTATTCTATAAAGACGTTCCACATCTTTATGAAATCTATCGTAGCTTAATTCATCAGTAACATAGATCAGCACAATTAAGGTACAAGCCAAACCAATAGCTAATCCCAAAATATTGATAATAGAATAAAACTTTTGCTTGATAATATTTCTGATCGCTATTTTCCACAGATTACTTAGCATATATTTTCTAGATTTAGTCAGTCAATAATTTTAAATGGTTTATTCGGATCTAAGTGAATCTACCGGGTTGACAATAGCAGCTTTTATTGTTTTAAAACCTGAAGTTAAGCCAGCGATTATAAAGGTAAATAAACCGCCAATTAGGAATACACTTATAGTTAAATCAATTCTGTATGGATAGCTTTCCAGCCATTTGGAAAATCCGAAATAAGCAAGAGGAATGGAAATAGAAAAGGCTACTAATATAAGTTTTGAATACCCCTTTGTGAGTAAAACCAGGATTCCCATCACCGAAGCACCTAAAACTTTTCTAATCCCTATCTCCTTAGTTTTCAATTCAGTAAGGTAGGAAACAAGTCCGAAAAGTCCCAGCATTCCTATGAAGATAGCAATAAAGGCAACTACATTTAAAATCGCCATCATTTTTTCCTCCCCTTCATAAAATCCGGCAATATCATCATCCAGAAATGAATAATGAAAAGTTTCCCCGGGATATAGCTTTTTCCATTCTTTTTCTATGGCTTCCATTGTCCCCAGCATGTCCCTGCTTTTCAGTTTTATACCAATCATTTGGTATTGTGAACCCTCTGAAGCAATGAGAAGCGGTTCCTTTGCTTCCAGAAGGGAAGTGGTATGGAAATCTTTCACTACACCTCTAATGGGTATTTCTCCCCCAAAATCTACAAATTTACCAATGGCTTTTTCAGGGCTGTCCAATCCAATTAGCTTGACAAATTTTTCATTTACGATACAACTGGAAACCGTATCACTAGGAAGAAGGTTCTCTCCAGCTATAAGGGGAATATTATAGGTCGCCAGGTAATCAAAATCGCCAAATTTTGCTTCTACCATTCCTTTAATCTGGTTTTCTTTAAATTCGAAGCTATTGGCAGATTGAGAGTTTGAAGCAGGTTGAGTATAGGCAAGAGTAGCTTTCTGAATATCCTGATATTGCAAGAGATTACTTTTCAGAATTTTAGCTTTTTCAATATCCTTTTCAGGAAGACTAACTTTTACAAGGGCTTCTTTATCAAAACCAATATGGGTCTCTTTAAGTAGGTTCATCTGCTCTCTAACAATCAAAGTTCCCATGATAAAAAACTGGGAAATAATGAATTGGAAAATGACAAGAGATTGTCTTACAGAAAGTCCACCGACTTGAGTGGAAGTTATTCCATTTTTCAAAGCTGATGAAGGATTAAATCCAGATATAATCAGAGCCGGATACAAACCTGAAAGTAGCGTGATACCTACCCAAAGCATGGTTAAGAAAAGGATTAATTCGAAGTTGATTGCGGTTCCTATGGAAATTGATATGTCCAGAAAATCATTAAGCTGAATTAAAAGCAATTCAGCAAATCCCAAAGAAAAGATCATGGCAATTAGGGTGATAATTCCCGTTTCTGCCAAAAACTGAAAGCGTAGTAGAAGTCGTGAACTACCTAATACTTTTCTTACTCCAACCTCTTTTGAACGTCTTACAGCCAGTGCAGTATTCAGGTTGATAAAGTTGATAGAAGAAGTAATCAGTAGAAAAAAGCCAATGATCATTAAGCCATAAATATTGCTTTTACTTACTGTTTTAAAATTGAAATTGGAAAAATTATCATTGAAATGTAAATCACTTAAAGGTTGTAGGTAATGTGTTTCATCTTTGTATTGGTGATCTTTATAATACTTTTCAATGAATTGGGGAAACCTATTGTTGATATTCTCTGGATCATAGTTTTCCGGTAACAAAATATAGCATTGTTCGCCACTCCATACACTTCCCCATTCTTCCATATCTCTATCCTGCTTCACAGTTGAAAAGGAAATCAACATATCGAATGGAAAATCACTGCTATTCGGGAAATCTTCCATTACTCCGGTAACTTTCAAATCATATTTTTTATCCAGTTTTAAGATTTCCCCAACAGCATTTTCCTTTCCAAAATATTTCAATGCACTTTTTTTAGAAAGTACGGTAGTATTAGGTTCTCCTAGTAATTTTTCAGGGTTTCCATGAAGAATCTTTCTTGTAAAAACCTTAAAGTAATTGGGTAGGGTATAGGCCATTCCCCTGCTTTCCTCTATCAATTTTTCTTCTCCATTTTCTATCAAACTGATCTTTCCAAACCTTTTGTAAGAGATAAAATTAACCTCCTCAATTTCTGGAAATTCTAATTCCATTGCCGCAGGGAGTGGCAAGGGAACTCCAGGAGTATAATCTGGATTACCTCCTTTTTTGGATTCATTTAAAACCCTGTAAATTCGATCATAATTTACGTGATGCTTATTGTAGCTAAAAAGAAAACTAGTTAATAAAAAAATAATAATACATGCGGTAATACCAAGGGCAAGACCCGCCAAATTAATAGTAGCATGACTCTTATTTCGGAATAGATTCCTTAAAGCTATTTTTAATAAATTTTTTAACATATCAGCGATTTTTTGAAAAGGGAATTCAATTAGAATACCAGACTTGTAACTTATTGTTTATCAGTTTTTTGTAAATTTTTTTTGTAATGTAATTGAAAAAGTGTATCGAAAATGATACATGCGTTTGTTTGGATATGATACACTTTTGAACTGGGAAAATGCTCCTGTCAAGCAGTTTTGATGAAAAAAATGCTATTTTAGTTATATGACTATTAAACCTGATTTTTTTATTGAATATCCAGTCTAATGAAAATTCCACTAAAACCCAATGATGAACAGGAGAGAGTAAAAGCATTAAAAAAATATAATATTCTGGACACTTTACCCGAAAAGGAATTTGATGATATTACAAAATTAGCTTCTTACATTTGCCAGACTCCCATTTCACTGGTTAGTTTTATTGATCCTGAACGGCAATGGTTTAAATCTCATCATGGATTGGGTGCATCTGAAACTCCAAGAGAGCATGCTTTCTGTGCTCATGCTATTCTTAAACCAGACGAGATTTTGGTAGTTCCAGACTCCAGAAAGGACAAAAGATTTATCGAAAACCCTCTTGTAACTGGAAACCCACATGTTATTTTTTATGCTGGAGTACCCTTAATTACTCCAACAGGATTTCCATTAGGTACTTTGTGTATTATTGATAATAATCCCAGGGAATTGAAATCTGAGCAATTGGATGCACTTAAGGCACTAGGGCAACAGGTTGTAAAATTATTGGAACTCCGAAAGGCAAATCTGGAGTTGGGAAATGCAAAAAAAGAATTGGAACAACGCAACAACAATTTAGTGGATTTTGCTTATGTGGTTTCACATGATATAAAATCTCCGTTGTCTCAGATTATCGGTCTGACTAACATTGCAAAAATAGATTATGGAGAAGTGCTTGATGAAAAAGGAAATCAATTGATTGATTATATCAACCGCTCCTCCTTAAAATTAAAAGCATTAGTAGATGGCATTTTAAATTATTATCGGGGGGATAAATTGTTGAAAGATAGCAAAGAGGAAATTATTATTCCAGACTTTTTTATTGAAATTACTAGCCTCTTTAAAAATGAAAATGGAGAGCTATGCCATTTTAAATTTCCCTATGAAAAGCAGAAACTTAAGGTAAATAAAACTGCCTTAGAACAAATTATGATGAACTTAATTGGGAATGGCATTAAGTACAATGATAAAGAAAAAATTGAAATAGGTTTAAGTTTTTCCATGGATGATCAATTTTATTATTTTGGTGTTCAGGATAATGGAATTGGCATTAGTAAGAAAAATCAGGAGGACGTATTTGAACTGTTCAAGCATTTATCCAAAAAAGATCGATTTGGGAATTTAGGAACTGGAATTGGGCTTTCTACAGTGAAAAAACTGGTGGAAAGACAAAATGGTAAAATTACTGTAAATTCTGAAGAGGGAAAGGGATCAAAATTTGAATTTTCTATAGTTAGATAATGAGATTTTTTAATAATTTATTTTAATATCGTTGTAAAAATCCACGTCCTCAGGACGTGGTCAGAGATCGTTTTACGGGAAGAATATTTGTAGAAAAATCGACCCATGATTACTTTGAATAAGTTGTCCCCACAACTAAAAAGAGTAATACAAATGAGTCGA
>JAHQVQ010000159.1 GCA_019634305.1 Flammeovirgaceae bacterium
AGTTGGTAGTGGCTGGTGGGGAATGAATATTCTTTCTGTGGCTATTAAAGCTCAGAATGTAAAAGTTGTTGCCCTGGTGGATGTAGATGCCAATCAACTTAATGATGCCAATACAAAGGTTGGAAAATTGTGTAATGATCAGCCAAAACTTTACGGGGATTATCGGGAAATGCTTGAGAAAGAAAAACCTGAAATTGTAATCAATGCTACTCCAGACCATTGGCATGCTTTGGTCACAATTGATGCAGTAAATTCTGGCGCTCATGTATATGTGGAAAAGCCAATTGGTCATACCATTAATGAGGGAAAAGCCATGATAAAAGCAGCCAGGGAAAATGATAAAATGGTACAGGTGGGTCTTCACAGACATATTTCCCCACACAACATGGCCGGAATTGAATTTTTAAAATCAGGCAGGGCCGGGGATATTGGGATGATAAGATCATTTGTGCATTATGGATACCAAGAACCAAAAATTGTAGTAGGTTCAGAACCACCTAAAGGGCTTGACTGGGATATGTGGTGTGGACCAGCTCCCCTCGATGCTTATAATCCAAAGATTCATCCCAAGGGATTTAGAAATTTCCTCAATTTTGCCAATGGAACAGCTGGTGACTGGGGTGTGCACTGGTTCGATCAGATTCTTTGGTGGACAGAAGAGAATTATCCGAAAAAAGTTTTTTCTACAGGAGGTAAAAACATTGTAAAAGACAATACTAATGCACCAGACCATCAGGTAATTAATTTCGAATTTGAATCATTTACTGCCACCTGGGAACATAGAAAATTTGGCGCAAATAACGCTGAAAATCACAACATTGGCTGTTATTTCTATGGAACAAAGGGCACCTTCCATATGGGTTGGATGGATGGATGGACTTTTTACCCCAATGATAAAAAAGGGGAAATCATTCACATGGATCATAGTATGCATAAACCAGACTGGCAAAATATCCCCGAACTTTGGGATGATTTTATTAAATCCATAGAAACTAATAAACTGCCTGTTGCGGATATTCAACAAGGCCATTATGCTACCAACATGAGTTTGTTGGGGATGTTATCCTATAAACTGGGAAGAAGCGTAGAATGGGATGGGGAAAAGGAATTGATTGTAGGTGATAATGAAGCAAATAAATTACTTTCTCGTGAATATAGAGGTCCTTGGAAATATCCGGTTTAAATCAATTTTTAACAAACAACCCGATATTTACACTAGGAAATAGGTAAAAAGTTTCTACTTAAAAGTCTTTCACTTCGAGATTTCTGTCCTTTACACACAAAATTTTCTTTTTCTAATGTCAATCATTCAATTTTGACTAGAAAGAAGAGATTATTTGTAACATATATTTTTTGCCATACAAGACTGATAGAGAAATTGCTATTTCTCGAAAATAATAGTACCCAGTGTGGAGCGCGGGTGCTTAATAAGATTTGTATCGATGAAAATAGCCAAAATCTATTGATAGATTAATTGCCTATTATGACCTTTTCCACAGACAAAAACAAAAAGTTTTTCTACCTAGAATTTTTATTTTATATAATCTCTAATGCTACTTTTATGCCTTCTTATTCCAGGATTGTTTTTCCTAATTTTTTAAAACTAAAAAAGTATTCGATCAAACCAATTTAATGTTCAATATAAATGGTAAGGTCATTGGCATTGTTGGTTATATTTTAGGTGAATCCGGTGGTTTTGAAGGAATTGGATTTGCCGCTTCTAGCAATATTGCTAAAACTGGTGATGGGAGATAAACCATTTTGGTATGGATTAGAAGAAATTCAGCTGTCTGGGGAATTAGCCGGAATATTTAATTTACCTCAACATGTTGGGTTATTAGTGCAAAAAATAGTTCCTTTAACTCCAGCAGACATTACGGGTATCAAAAGCGGAGTTTATGAAGCCAATATTGAAGGACAAATGGTTATTCTTGATCGAGATATCATTTTAGCAATAAATAACATTGAGCTTGATTTAGGGGAAATTATGGACAAAATAGTGGACCAACTTGCCAGCCTAAAACCTGGTGATACTTTTATGCTTATGGTTTTTAGAGCTGGAAAAAAGGAAGTATTAAAAAGCATAGTCCCTTAATTGAGTGAGACAAAATTTTAAATATCGACCTCATTATTATCTAAAATATTAAATACAAAATAGAATGACAAAACAAATTTATGCTCTCCTACTAGTATTTTTTGGTATTATATTTCAAATTCAATCACAGGGTGTTAGTGAGCTTTTCAAAAGAGTAAAACCATTAGTGATAGTAATAATGACTCAGGAAAAAAGCCTTGCAAATTTTGGAGGAATGGGAAGATCCATGGTAGCCTCACAGGGATTAGGATCAGGTGAACTTATTTCCAAAGAGGGAGAAATTCTTACGACATCTCATGTAGTAAACATAGCAGAGAAAATATCAGTGAAATTTTTGGATGGTGAAGAAATCCCAGCCTCGATTTTTTCTGTAGGGACAATCAGTGCAAAACATATCAAAAAGATTCGATCTCATGGTTTTATTCAATCAGAACTTTTCCAGACTGATGCAACCAATAAGCATGGTGATTCTGGAGACCCTATGTTCCATCTTAACGGAGAGGTAATTGGTATAGTAAGTTATATTCTAAGTCAATCTGTTGGATTTGAGGGACTTGGATTTGCAGCCACTGGTATCACCAAAAAACTAGCTATTGACTGCAGGTTTTTATGGGCTGGATTAGAATCAATTCCTTTAAATGAAGAAGAAGTATTAGACCATTTTGCTGAACTAAAATCAGGTGATACTTTTTCGGTTGATGTTTTGAGAAAAGGAGAAGTAAGTAAACTTAAGGGTTTAATCTCATAAAATAAGGCGTTTAACTTTTCTCAATTTCCAATTTGAAGAGTAAACCCTGATTCTTCCATAAAATGTACTTCTGGTGTTTGGCAATTATTTGTGTTTTCAATATCTGTTCTGTTCATTAAAAAAAAGTAGGATAAAGAACTTCTTTTCAATAGTCCAGTTTTTTTTATGGCTAATAGTTAAACTCTATAAGCCTAAAATATGGCTCTTGTGTTTTTATGTAATATTTTCCCAAAATAAAAGCCTATTAGCTCAGGAAGAGAATGATTCCACAAATCAGGTTTATACTGGTCCCTTTGAGAAAGGCAGATTTATTACTGGATTGAATGGAAATATTAGCTCTGGAGCTTTCAGTACTGCATCCTCCAATAATCAAAAAACTTTTGATAACAGCTATTCATTTGGAACGAAAAGCGGTTTTTTTGTGAAAAATAAATGGGCAATTGGAGGTGATTTCAAAATTTCCAGAAGTAGCCAAAACTCCACCCTAAGTTATTCTTCCGAACTCCTACAGATTGGACCATGGACCAGGTATTATCTTTCCGGTAACGAGTATGGATCATTATTTCCTGAAATTTCAATTTTTTACGCTAATTCCAGGGAAGAAACAAAAATCCTAAATGGTTCGCAAAACTTCCATGAAACTTTAAATACCAGAGGAGGAGGAATTGAAATAGGAGCAGGATTTACTTATATCATTGATAAGAAAGTAGGCTTTGATCTTGTCTTGTCCTATAAATCTATTTTACTTTCTGGTACAAAGGAAGATTTCATCACACAATTACAGACAAAGGAATCTGTGTTTACGGATGTGATTTCTTTTAATTTTGGTTTTTCAGTTTTTATCGATGAATTCTTTTTCTAGTGAAAAAAAGTCTCATTCTTATTTTATTCTTTGTAGTCTCAGTAAGTTTTTTTCAACCTTTACTTGGACAGAATAACCCTTCTCATGAAGCCGGCTATAAATCTGATACAGTGGAATTCAAAAATTTCAGGACTGTATTAATTCCCATAATTTTTTATACCCCGGAAACACAATTTGGCTTTGGCGCAGGAGGTCAGTTATTCTTTAGAACCAAAGGAAGTAGAATTGATACTAGACTTTCAAATATTTTTGTATCAGCCATTTATACCATTAAAAACCAGTTTATTTTTGATGTAATTCCAAAAATCTACTTCAAAAATGAACAGTATTTTTTTAATGGAGCTTTTAAATACAAAATATACCCCAACAACTTTTGGGGTATAGGAAACAATAAGCCTGACTCCAATTTGGAAGAATACAACATGGAATCGTATGAAATAAAAGCAGCTTTTCTTAAAAGACTGCCACCATCGCTCAATTTTGGTTTCGAGTACAGATTTTTTAAGCACGATGTTGTTGAGGTAAAAGAAGATGGTATACTGGCTTCCGAAGATGTAATAGGTTCAACAGGAGCTACTTTAAGTGGACTGGGTGTTGTATTTAATTTAGATACCAGAGATAATTATTTTTCACCCAACCATGGCCATTATCTCCAGTTATATAGCGGGTTTACCAGTAAGGCTATGGGTAGTACACATAGTTTCAACAAATATGAAATTGATACTAGAAAATATTTTCCTATAAAGGAAAATCATTTGTTTGCAATTCAAGGATACTTCGAATTTAATTTTGGCGATGTTCCCTTTCAAAATGCAGCTATTTTTGGAGGGCCTGACAGAACCAGAGGTTATTTTAAAGGACGATATATTGATAATCATATCTATGCCATACAGGCAGAATACAGATACACCTTCCGACCAAGATGGAAGGCTGCAGCATTTGTTTCAGCAGGAGAAGTAGCAGATGTACCATCCAATCTTATAAAAGGAGTTAAACCCAGTTTTGGGGGTGGAATTCGCTTCCAAATCCTAAAAGGAAATCCCTCTGTAGTCCGACTGGACTATGGTATTGGACCAAATGGAAATAGTGGATTTTATTTTGGGGTTAATGAGGCTTTTTAATTTTCTATTCTTAATTACTCTTATATTTTTTCCAGATCCCTCCCTTTTTTTACTCGTTCACTTCACTTTCTTTTTTAAGGGTTTCAGGAATCATCTATATTTGGCTCATATATTAACAATATTAAAACTCTAAATAAGATAGAGATGGAAATATGAAAAAAACCAACCAGAATAAACTGAGTTGGTTTTTTTATGCCTAATATTTTCAAGCCGCTTACAAGGTAACTTTAAAAGGCACTTTCACCTTATCCCAAACCATAGCCACTTCTTTAGATTTTTCATCAAAATGATATTCTAACCTTTCCTGAGTTTCCCCTAATTTTTCTGTCTTCACATCTACCCTTAGAGCATCTTTACTTTCCTCATATTTATAGGCTCCCCATTGTTCAGCAACTGTATTAAATATTATAGTCCAATCACCTGATTTTTTGGGAATGATGAAAAAACTGTATTTACCTGCTGGTAAATCTTTTCCATTTATTTTAACGGCTTTATCCACTTCAAAAGTAGTAGCATTATTGGCTCCAGCTCTCCAAACTTTGTCGTAAGGTTCAAGACCACCCCAGATTTTTCTCTCTTTTACGGCAGGGGAACTATAATCCATTTTAATAGTCAATCCATCCGCTTTCGCTTCTAGACTTTTTGCAGGACTTGGTTTATTCTGAGCGAAGACCGTGGAAAAGGTAATACAAAAAATAAGCGTCATTAAACCGCCTAAAATGTTTTTGGTTTTTTGCGAGTAGTTCATCATATTAATTGTTTTAGTGTGTGAAAATTAACAAAACCCATAACATCATTCTTGATAAAATAGATTCCAATCCACTAAATTAACAGCTAAATTTTTTGTTTAAATGATTAACTGTTATTTTAATGCTATAGAACAATCATAATCATTAGGCTTAACTAATTGATTATCAGCGAAAAAAACCCAATCCCTTTCTTTAAATTACTCAAACCTCCCTTAAAACAATTTTTGAGTTTATTTAGTTAATAATGAGCCATCCAAACAATTGTTAATTTATATTTGCACTTGTTTTAAATTTTAGCACATTTGTGTAAGGTAGTTGCATCCTACCATTATTTAATTCAGACCACATAGCAATGTTAATTGAGCCAGGAGAATTACTTTCAAAAATAGATAGCCCGGACGACCTAAAAAAAATCAATCCTTCAGATCTTTATAAAGTATGCAAGGAACTTCGCCAATACATTATTGATAATGTTTCAGTATTTGGTGGACACTTTGGGGCAAGTCTGGGAGTAGTGGAATTAACAGTTGCACTTCATTATGTTTTCGATACACCTAGCGATCAGGTTGTTTGGGATGTAGGTCATCAGGCTTACGGTCACAAAATATTAACCGGACGTAGGGAAAAATTTCATACCAATAGAACTTACAAAGGCATTTCAGGTTTCCCCAGAAGGTGGGAAAGTGAATATGATGCTTTTGGCGTAGGTCATTCCTCCACTTCCATTTCCGCTGCATTGGGAATGGCAATGGCTTCTAAACTAAAAGGTGATGACAAAAAACAGCACATTGCAGTGATTGGAGATGGAGCCCTTACAGCAGGGCTTGCGTTTGAGGCCATGAATCATGCAGGATTTACCGACTCTAATATTATCATTATTTTAAATGATAATTGCATGGCTATTGACCCTAATGTTGGTGCACTTAAAGACTATCTTACAGACATTACCACTTCCCATATTTATAATAGAATAAAGGAAGATATCTGGAAAATACTTGGAAAACTGGATAAAGTTGCCCCAGGAGCCAGAGAAGCCGCATCAAGATTAGATCACCTTTTAAAATCAACCCTGCTTTCCCAAAGCAATTTATTTGAAGCACTTAACCTAAGGTATTTCGGGCCAGTTGATGGCCATGATATAAATCATATGGTTAGTGTTTTATCTGATCTAAAAGATATTCCCGGTCCTAAGCTTTTGCATTGTATTACCACAAAAGGAAAAGGATACGGCCCGGCTGAAAAAGACCAAACCAAATGGCATGCTCCCGGAAAGTTTGATAAAGTAACCGGGGAAATAAAAAAGAAAATATTTGATACACCACAAGCGCCAAAATATCAGGAAGTTTTTGGAAATACTATTGTAGAGCTAGCGGAAAAGAATGATAAAATAGTTGGGATTACCCCAGCCATGCCATCTGGTTCTTCCATGAATATCATGATGAAAGCAATGCCCGACAGAGCTTTTGATGTTGGAATTGCTGAACAACATGCAGTCACTTTCTCAGCTGGCCTGGCTACTCAGGGGAAATTACCATTCTGTAATATTTATTCCAGCTTTATGCAAAGGTCATACGATCAGGTAATACACGATGTGTGTATCCAGAATCTGGCAGTGAACTTTTGCCTGGACAGAGCAGGATTTGCCGGGGCTGACGGGGCTACTCACCATGGTGCATACGATTTGGCTTATATGAGATGTTTGCCTAATATGATTGTTGCCGCACCAATGGATGAACCAGAACTAAGGAACCTGATGTATTCGTCTCAATTACCAAGAGAAGGACAGGCATATACTATCCGATATCCAAGAGGACAGGGAGTCACACCAGATTGGAAAACGGAAATGACGGAAATTCCCGTTGGAAAAGGAAGAAAAATAAGAGATGGTAAAGACTTGGCCATTTTAACCATAGGACATATTGGGAATTATGCCAAAGAGGTAACTTCTAGACTAGAAAAGAAAGGTCTAGACATTGCGCATTATGATATGCGATTTGTGAAACCACTTGATGAAGAAATGCTCCATGAAGTCTTCGCAAATTTTAATAGGGTAATTACCGTGGAGGATGGCTGCCTTCAAGGAGGTTTCGGAAGTGCTATTATCGAATTTATGGTAGATCATGGATACACTTCCAGAGTGAAGAGATTAGGTATTCCCGATGAAGTTGTGGAGCAGGGAGAACAAATCGAACTACAAAGATATTCAGGATTTTGCCCTGATGGCATAGAGAAAGAAGTATTGGAATTAATTGGAAGAAAAGTAATAACTCCATTATAATAGTAAACTCACAAAATATTTATAGCCGCCAATTTTTATAATTGGCGGCTTTTTGTTTTTTTAAAGGAAGATTTCATTCAAACTTCTATTTTTCTAAAAAATAATGAACAAACCTCCGGAAACTGATCAACAAACAGGCTTAAAAAAAACACTTGGTCCATTAATGCTCTGGGGCCTGGGAGTGGGATATGTAATTTCAGGAATGTATTTCGGATGGAATTTGGGATTGGAAAAAGGTGGAACACTTGGAATGGCCATTGCTACTTTTTTCATCATCATCATGTACATTACTTTTACTTTTAGCTATACAGAATTGGCCTGCGCAATTCCCAAAGCTGGTGGCGCTTTCGATTATGCAGACCGAGGGTTAGGAAGAAACCTTGGCTTTCTGGCGGGAATGGCACAATTGGTTGAGTTTGTTTTTGCTCCACCTGCTATTGCGCTTGCCATTGGCGCCTATTTTAATATTTTCCTTCCGGAAATTAACCCGCTAATGATCGCTATAATTGCTTATCTCATTTTCACCGGATTAAATATTTATGGGGTAAAGGCTGCTGCTTCCTTCGAACTTATCATTACTGTTTTTGCTGTAGTTGAATTATTAATTTTTGCAGGAGCAACACTTCCTTCCTTCGAATTTGAAAACCTCACAAAAAATGCCTTGCCAAATGGTTTTACCGGGGCATTTGCTGCAATTCCTTTTGCTATTTGGTTTTTTCTTGCCATAGAAGGAGTAGCTAATGTGGCCGAGGAAACTATAAATCCACAAAGAAATGTATTAATAGGTTTTGGTTCAGCCTTGCTGACTTTGGTGACATTATGTTTGCTCACCTTTGCATCTTCTGTAGGAGTAGCTGGCTGGGAAGCTGTGGTTTTCAATCCAGAAACCAATGAATTATCCGATTCTCCTTTACCACTTGCCTTGGGAATTGTAGTTGGTGAAAGTGCATTTTTATATCATTTACTGATTGTAATCGGTCTTTTTGGCCTTGTTGCTTCATTTCATGGAATTATACTAGCAGCAGGAAGAGCAACTTTCGAATTTGGCAGAATTGGTTATTTCCCCAAAAAACTTGGATTGGTGAATAAAAAATTCCAGACTCCAGCAAATGCCTTAATCATTAATCTAGTTATTGGAATACTCGCATTATTGACAGGAAAAACCGGGGAAATTATTACCATAGCTTGTTTCGGGGCATTGACTCTGTATTTTATTTCAATGGTAGCCTTAATTCAACTTAGAAAAAAAGAACCTGATTTGGAACGTCCTTTTAAAGTCCCACTCTATCCCATTTTCCCCTATATCGCTTTGATAATTGCAGTTTTTTCTTTCATTTCAATGACTATTTATAACTTGGAGTTGGCAGGAGTTTATTTCGGAATTATCATTATTTCCTTTATTGGATTTAAGCTTTTTGTCAGGAAGTGATCTAAAAAAAACACAAACATTTAATTTTCCATGAGGTTGTGTAAAAAAACAATTTTGCTAGAATTTGCAGAAACATATAGAAACAGATTGATAGAAATAAGATAGTTTTAATACAATATATTTCTATCCTAAATAGATGTGCAGAATTAAATATACTTAATAAGTGCCACAACTTTTTTATAATGAGATAAAAGTACTCAATATAAAATAGTACTGGTACTTATTTTAAGTAATTTCTACTATATTTCCCTTTTCTATAAGGACCGATGCCACTATTTTTCAATTACTTTTTTCTACACACCCCCTACACACATTTCAAAAAATAAATCAAAATGACCAAAGACCAAATAATTGAAGAAGTAAAAAATTCTCCTCTCAATAAAGTAAAACTCGCAATTTGCGATATTGATGGTATTTTGAGGGGGAAAGTCATTCATAAGGAGAAGTTTTTATCGGTAGTGGAAAGTGGATTTGGTTTTTGCGATGTAGTATTTGGATGGGATGCCGCGGATTTATCATATGACAATGGGAAATTTACCGGATGGCATACTGGCTATCCCGATGCACAGGCTGCCATTGATTTAAATACTTTTAGGAAAGTGCCCTGGGATAATGAAATTCCATTTTTTCTAGCGGATTTTAAAAGTGGTTCGGAAAAGGCATTGGAAATTTGCCCAAGGAGTTTATTAAAAAAGATTACTGCTGAAGCCCATGAGTTAGGTTTTACCCCATTTTTTTCCCAAGAATTCGAATGGTTTAATTTTAAAGAAACTTCCCAAAGTCTGGCGGATAAACAATTCAGCCAACCCCAGCCTATTACTCCGGGAATGTTTGGTTATTCCCTATTAAGAGCAACAATTGGAAGTGAATTCTTTAATAACCTTTTCGATCAACTGGAACATTTCGGTGTACCTCTGGAAGGGTTACACACAGAAACAGGTCCGGGAGTTTTTGAAGCCGCCATTATGTATAGTGAAATTTTGGAAGCTGCAGATAGAGCAGTATTATTCAAAACCGGAGCAAAAGAAATTGCCTATAAACACAATGTAATGGCCACTTTTATGGCCAAATGGAATGAGGAATTACCCGGTTGTAGCGGTCATGTTCATCAAAGCCTTTGGGATGAAAAGAAAAAGATAAACCTCTTTTTTGATGAAAAGAAAGAGCATCAGATAAGTGATTTAATGGAAAGTTACATGGCTGGTCAGTTGCATTGCCTTCCATTTATACTTCCAATGGTAGCGCCTACAATTAATAGCTATAAAAGGTTGGTGGAAGGAGCCTGGGCACCAACTACCCTGACCTGGGGAATTGATAATAGAACTGTAGCCTTAAGAGCCTTGCCCGGTTCTAAAAAATCTACCAGACTGGAAACCAGAGTTGTAGGCTCAGATGTAAACCCTTATTTAGCTATGTCTGCTTGTCTGGCTGCTGGATTATACGGAATAAAAAATAAATTAAAACTAACCATCAAACCTACCAAAGGAAATGGCTATGAAGATTTTTCAAATGGAACACTGCCATCCTCACTTGAAGAAGCCACTTCCAAAATGAAAAACTCACAAATGTCTAAGGAATTATTTGGGGAAGAATTTGTTGACCACTTTGTTCGCACCAGAGAATGGGAAGTAAGGCAGTTTGCCCAAAAAGTAACCGATTGGGAATTAAAAAGATATTTCGAAATAATTTAAGATGGACATTCAACTTACTGAAATTAATATTTACCCTGTAAAATCTCTCTCAGGAATTAGCCTAAAAGAATCAAACCTGGAAGAAACCGGGCTACAATACGATAGAAAATGGATGCTTGTAGATGAAAATGGAAGATTCCTGAGCCAGAGAAAACACCCCAAAATGGCGCTTGCCAAAACCAGAATTGTCAATGATAAACTGATGATTTCAGAAAATGATTTTGGGGAATTAAATATAGATATGAATTTCCAATTAGGAGAAAGAACAACTGTGGAAGTCTGGGATGATAAATGTGAAGCGATTTTTTTAGATAAAAAATATGATCAATGGTTTTCTGAATTCCTGGATTTCAAATGCCGGTTGGTTTATATGCCAAATGATTCGAACAGAATCGTGGATACCAGGTACAATCCTGATGGGAAAATTGTAAGTTTTGCAGATGGTTATCCGAACCTCTTAATATCAGAGGCATCTCTTGAAGATTTAAATTCCCGCCTTAATAATCCAGTTCCAATGAATAGATTTAGACCAAATTTAGTAGTAAATGGCACCCTACCTTACGCTGAGGATTCATGGGATTTAATAAAAATTGGGGAAATTAATTTCAAAGTAGCAAAACCTTGTTCCAGATGTGTGCTTACTACAATAGATCAGAAAAATGGGCAAAAAGGGAAAGAACCATTAAAAACACTGGCTGCCTACAGAAAAAAAGGGCATAAAATCTATTTTGGCCAAAACCTTTTACATACAAACAGAGGTGTTTTAAAATTAGGAGGCACATTAAATATTTTGAAGAAAAAAATTAGTACCCTTTAAAGGTCATTTTTTATTTATCTATTTAATCAATTCTTACATCAAACCTATCAAACGCTTACTCTAACTAACCCATTCCATTTAATACCGAATAAACAATATAACCGTTAATGAAACTTAATAAATTGATATCAAAAGCACGATAGATATATTTTGGTAAAGTACCTACGTTGAAAAAATATCAAATTTTGGTAAAAAACTTACAAAGGTACCTTTTTTAAGTTATCGGAAGAATATATGAGATTAATATTTACTTGTCTTTTAGTATTAAATTCAATTTTAATCATTAATCTGGCTGTGGCTCAACAAAAGCCTCCAAGACCAAAATGCCTGATAAATCATAAAGAAAGACCTGATGGCTGCAGTAATGCAGGTGGTCTTGTAATTGAGTCTGCTTTTATTGTTTCCATGATAGAGGATGAAGAGGTGGAAGTTGTAATGTATTTCCAAACCTACAATGGAGGTTGGGAAAGAAAAACCTTCAGTAGAAAAGGATCGGGAGAATTAGCTTTGAATATATCTTCTTGTGATTATACAGGTAATTATTTCTCTTTTCCTTATTATAAATTCCTTGATAATTTCAAGGTTCCTACAGGCGTAGAAGTGGAAAGCATGCACACTAAAAAAGGAGCATTACCCATATTTAGAGTTTCCGAAATGAATAAATTAGATGATTGTAAAGGTACTCAAATCGTAAAGGGAGATGTTTTTACCCCAAATGGTGAAGAAGTAAAAATCACACTATTTCTTGAAAAAAAGGATGGACACTGGAGAAAAAAGGATTACCTTTTAGTAGGAAGTGGATCAATCTATCTGGACATTGAAGACTGCGATTTGACTGGAAAATATAAATCAAAAATACAGATCATGAGGGCTTTTTAGAAAAAAATTCGAGGAGTTTTGACCAACTTTTTAAGTACCTGGAATTATTTCTTCCATATTATAAAAAGCCACTTTTCCCTCCATATTTTGGAGCAATACTGCTGATCGCTCTGGTCTGGCATCTGTAATAAATATTTGTCCGAAAGTGCCTTTCGATACTAATGCCAACAATTTGGCAATTCTTTTATCATCCAGTTTGTCAAAAATATCATCTAAAAGCAATAGAGGTTTGTTTTGGGTAATTTCATAAATCACCTGAAACTGAGCAAGCTTCAATGAAATCACAAATGACTTCTGTTGCCCCTGAGAGCCAAACTTTTTAAGAGGATAATCAGCGATTTGAAACTGGAAATCATCCTTGTGAATACCCATGCAAGTTCGCTGAAGCTGTAAATCTTTTTTAATGTTTCCCCTAAACTCTTCCTCAAAGTTTTCTGTCTGATGGTGAGATTGGTAGGTTAAGGAAACTTGTTCTGCCTCATCACTTATAAAAGCATAATTTTCGAGAAAAATTGGAGAAAATTCCTGCACAAAAACTTTCCGTTTTTCATAGATACTTTTCCCCAACTCAATAATTGGTTCATTGTAAGAATCTAAAAGATCCTGATCGAATGTTCTATTTTCGAAAAAATACTTTAGAAGATTATTTCTTTGCTTAAGTAAGTGATTGTATTTCAGCAGGTTTTCAAGGTAGACTTTATCTGTTTGGGAAATAGTATTGTCCATAAACTTCCTTCTAATCTCACTTCCTTCCCTCACCAAATCTGTATCATAAGGCGTAATCAGTACACAGGGGAATTGCCCAATATGTTCGCTTACTTTCTCATATTCATTTTTATTGAGTCTAAAGGACTTTTTCTTACCATTTTTAAGGCTGCAATGAATTTTAAATTTTTGCTCCCTGGTTTCAATTTCTCCTTCTACCAAAAAAAATGGATCTCCGTGTTTTATATTCTGATTATCTACATAATTAAAGGCACTTTTGGTCATGCACAAATAATTTATAGCGTCCAATAAATTTGTTTTGCCCACCCCATTCGCTCCTACAATACAATTTATATTCTTTGGAAACTCAAGATCTAAATTTTCATAGTTTTTAAAAGATAGTAAATGTAAATTCCGTAAATGCATGAAAAACCAACTTTAACCTCAACAGACATACCTAATTATTTAGGTAACCTTATTTTGCCTTTTTATTACTCAAAAAATTTGCTCTAAATTACGAAAAACAAATTATGAGTACTTTCTTATTGATTGAAATTGTTCAATTTCAGCAAAATTATCTGTTAAGAATTGTTGGCAGTTATTTAGAAAAATCAGCATTGAAAAGCGGCAATATTCTCAAACCTTTCGGATTACTTTTTACATAATTTAAAATGCCAATTTGTAATCCTTTGTTGGAAACTGCGTAATTAAAAACTCCAATATTTATCCCTCTGTTTTCTCCTCTTACATAATTAAATACACTCACAGATAGCCCCTTAAAAATACCCCCATCTTCAATTTTAAAATAAGCTGGTGCAAGTGCCAAACATGTAACATCTTCCCCTCCTACCGCAGCTGCAATGTTCAATCCCACCAAATTTGGAGCACCAACTCCGATTATAGCTATATTTATTCCTTTTAATGAATCCCCCGCCCCAATACCAAGACCTGCTACTGTCAAACCCACAATATTTTCCCCACTACCCACTCCAAGCAGTGCTGCAGTTATGCCTTTAATATTTGATCCAGCTCCAACTCCTAAACCCCCAAAAGTTAACCCCTTTATCTCATTTCCACTTCCCACACCCAACCCGGCAAAGGTTATTCCTGAGATACTTTCACCTGCCCCAATTCCCAATCCACCAAAAGAAAACCCTTTTAAATCTCTACCAGTACCCAAACCCAGGCCTCCCAAATTTATTCCTGCCATTTCAGCACCACTGCCCATTCCAAGTCCGGCAATGTTAATTCCCTTCATATCCTGGCCACTGCCCGAGCCCAAAACCCCAATATTTATTCCATAAATTGACTTTTCAGCCATTACTCCAGCTCCAATGGCAATCCCTTTTAAATTTCCTGCCCCTGTAATTGGTAACCCGATAGCCAAACCATTTACTGATCCTGTAACTGGATCTCTTGGACGCCAAACAGTTAAGTTTATTCCATTAATTTTTTCAAAAATATTATCTCTGAAGTTGAGTCTTAATCCTGTAAAATTGGTGGAATTGCCAAAACTGACCCCCCATTTTTTGGATGGAATATCTATACTTTGTGCGTTGGTAAATTGAATTGAAAAAAGGAATAGTAAAGAAAATATTAACCGAATCATATTGATTTGTTTTTTGGAAATATGGGTTAGACGCCAAAAATGGTGAGGAGGTTAAAGAAAATGGACTATTTCGGGAAAGTATATAGCCATTCTTGTAATTTTAATTTTCCCAACAATAATTGATTATTAATTCACTTTTAATTTTATTGGAAGCTTCTTTTTATCAGTCTCTATTGGTTTTAATAGAGAAACAATTGTAAGTATTTGAATTTCATGTGGAAAACCACTTACAAAGTTCCAAACCAAATTCTGTTTAGTATAATATAAAAGTTAAATTCGCATCTTTTCTTTCTGCACACTTTTTGGGCAAAATTTTTTTAGGTAATTACCAATTTTTTAAAATGCATCAAAAAAACCGTAAAAGCATCAGGAAACTATTTTGGGGATTTTTAATTACTTTTGTTGGTGTAATTATCATCCAAATCCTCAGTGTTTCCAACCTTTTAGTATCTGCCCAAAATCCACCCAAGCACGAATTCAGAGCTATATGGATCACCACGCTTAATAATATGGACTGGCCTTCCAAAAAAGGTTTATCTATTGAAGAAATTAAGACAGAATATATTGAAATCCTTGATATTTGTGCCGAAGCTAACCTGAATGCAGTAATTGTACAGGTTAGGCCATCTGGAGATTCTTTTTATAAAAGCAATTATGAACCCTGGTCGGAATGGCTGATGGGAGAGCAGGGAAAAGCACCTGAAAACGGATTTGATCCGCTTACTTTCATGCTGGAAGAAACTCATAAAAGAAATATGGAATTTCATGCCTGGCTTAATCCGCTAAGAGCCGTTTACCATACTAGGTTTTCCAATGTACATTCTTCCCATATCGTAAATCGCAAACCTCAGTGGTTTCTCACTTATGGAAGCATGAAGATTTTTAATCCGGGAATTCCAGAGGTAAGGAATTATCTAGTTGAATTATCAGAAGATTTAGTAACCAGATACGATATTGACGGGCTACATTTTGATGATTACTTCTATCCTTATCCTCAGCCGGATATGAAGCTTAAGGACGACTCGCAATATTGGAAATACAAGGGTGATAGCAAAAATAAGGAGGAGTGGAGAAGGAATAATATTAGCCAGTTGGTTATGGATATTAACACAGCTACCAAGGCTATAAACCCAAGACTTAAGTTTGGAATTAGTCCGGCTGGAGTATGGAGAAATATTTATGATAGTCCACTTGGATCACATACCAGAGGAGGTGTAACCAGTTATGATCACTTAAATGCAGACATAAGACTTTGGCTGGAAAAAGGATGGATAGATTATGTAGCACCACAGGTTTATTTTAGTACTAAATTAAAAACCGTAAACTACAGAACATTAATAAGATGGTGGGATAAAAACTCTTTTGGTCGCCATTTATATATAGGTCATGCAGCATTTAAAGTTTATTGGGATTCTGACAAAAGTTGGTATGATAAAACCGAAATTCCCCAGCAAATCACCTATAACCGCAGGTTTAAGAACATTCAGGGAAGTGTATTTTTTAGAGCAAAAAACTTTTTGAGGAACAGAGGAAACTTCCGAGACTCACTGGCTAATTTTTATTACCGAACTCCCGCCCTTGTTCCTCCAATGACCTGGCTTGATAATATTTCGCCTAATTCCCCTAAAGAATTTAAACTTAACTTGGAAGGATTGCATGCAAAATTTACCTGGCAAAAACCTACTATTGCTGAGGATGGGGATTGTGTTTACAAATATGCACTTTATAAAATTCCACTAGAAGCTGACTTAAAGGATGGCATTCAAAACCCAGCAAACCTCATGACCATAATTCCTGCTCAGGATACTTCTTTTGTGATTAATGAAATAGCGCTTGTTGAAAAATATACATTTGCCCTCACCTCTTTGGATAGGTTAAATAATGAGAGTAAACCTGTAATTCCAGAAAAAGAGAAACTTTTAATTTTGGGGAAATATACTATTGAGGAGTTTCAATATCTCTATCAGCATTTTAATAAAGGAATAAACAATCATTTTGGCTGGCTTTTTAGCTCCTTTTAAAACTTTCCAAAAAAGTTTTTTAACTTCAAATCATGAAAAAGAAAAATGAAAATTTCTTTCTTGAGGTGTATGAAGTAGTAAAACTAATTCCCAAAGGCAGGGTGACTTCTTATGGAACAATTGCCAAATTTCTTGGAATGAAAAGTGGAGCCAGAATGGTTGGCTGGGCACTGAATAGTTCTTTTGGAGAAAAATATGCAGATCTCCCGGCCCATCGTGTAGTGAACAGTTCCGGCTTGCTCACAGGCAAACATCACTTTGCCACTCCTACTTTAATGGAAGACCGACTGAAAGAAGAAGGAGTTCCTGTAGTGGATGATAAAGTAAAGGATTTCAACAAATACCATTGGGACCCGGCTATAGAGTTGGA
>JAHQVQ010000160.1 GCA_019634305.1 Flammeovirgaceae bacterium
ATCCATGTATGCGAACTGGGCACAAGATTCTATAATAGCATTTTATGATTTATTAAGTTTTTATCAAAAAGGGGAAGATAATCTAATTGTAAATATTTCTTGGGTGTCCATAGAAACTGTACTGAAATATATTTATGAAAACTATGGATATTTAGATGATTTTCATCCTAATTACCAAGAGAAAATTTATAGTTATGATATAATGAGAAAGGAAGTTTCTGAACAAAAGTTATATTTAACTTATATATCAGAAATAAAATCTTTGAAAGGAGATCAGGTAAATAAACTTAGGTCTAAATTTTTTAATGAAGAAAGTAATATTGGGTTAAAATAAATCCAACCACACACGACTTGAATCAGAGATAGAAATAAAGAATTTGAACATAAAAACTATTACCATATTAATCAATTATCAAAATAAGTTTATAAATCATCAATATAGTATAGGAATATCATTCCAATTCTTGCCAGATTTGTGAAATACGATATTCACATTTAATCTAAATATCATGAATCAGGCACAAGACCTTTCCTTAGTACATAAAATGGTGAGCGAATTTTTCCCGGAATATACCGCAGCAGAAGCTTGGGAGAAATACAAATTATCGGATGATCAGGTTGAATTCTTTAATGAAAATGGCTACCTCCACAACATCAAAATTCTGGAAGAAGAACAGGTAGGTCAACTCAATGAAGAATTGGCTGAAATTACAGATCCAAATCACCCCAGACATCATTTATTTTATGAGTTCCATTCGAATGAGTCGGAAGACCCCAATGCTACTTTATTTCATTCCCTCGGCCATTGGAGAGTTACAAATGGTTTTCATGATGTACTTTGGAGTCCGGCTTTTTTAGTCGCTGCCTGCCAGTTATTAGGCGGAAAAGCAGTAAGATTCTGGCACGATCAGTTATTTTGCAAGCCTGCTCATCATGGTGGTGTGGTGGCATGGCATCAGGATTATTCTTACTGGACCAGAACCACCCCAATGCAACATTTAACCTGCTGGATCGGCCTGGACCATGCCACAACCGACAATGGCTGCCTCCACTATATCCCTAAAAGCCACAAATGGAATTTATTGGACAAAACATCCCTGGCTGGCGATATGGATGGATTGACCAAATTCCTGACAGAAGAACAAACCAAACAATACGATAAAAAAGTAGCCATTGAAATGAAAAAAGGACATGGTTCATTTCATCATCCGCTAATGGTGCATGGTTCTTATGAGAACAGATCGACAATTTCCCGAAGAGCATTCGTACTCAATGTTTTTGCCGATGGCACCGAATCTAATACTAATGAGGAATTATTGAAAGGCGTTCCAATTATCACCAAAGGCAATAAGATGGAAGGACAGTTTTTCCCACTTTTATTCGATCCAAAAAACACCTAGTCCGATATGACTACAATTAGCAAAGCTGCCATTGCCCAGGGTGATGGTAGCTTCCTCATTGATGAAATTCAGGTTGCACAACCTGCCGATGATGAGGTATTAGTTAAAATGAAAGCGGCTGGTCTTTGCCATACTGATTACGATTCTTTAAGTTGGGGGAAACCTATTGTAATGGGGCATGAAGGAGCAGGAATTGTTTCGGCAGTTGGTGCAAATATTTCCCATGTGAAAGTTGGTGATGGTGTGATCCTCAACTGGGCAACACCTTGTGAAAAATGTTTTCAGTGTAATGAAGGCAACCAACATATTTGTGAAAATAACTCGCCCGTAGTAGCTGGGGGAAATGGTTATACGCCTGGTCATGCGACTTTGGAAAGTACCCAATGGCAAGGAAAAAGTATTGAACGATCATTTAATCTGGGAACCCTTTCTGAACATGCTCTGGTAAAAGCCTCAGCAGTAGTAAAAATTGACAGTAAAAACTTATCCTTTCCTGCAGCCAGTATTATTTCTTGTGGTGTGATGACCGGAGTTGGTTCTGTGATTAACACCGGGAAAATTGAAGCTGGTGCTTCAGTAGTAGTTTTAGGTTGTGGTGGTGTTGGACTGAATGTCATCCAGGGAGCAAAAATTGCCAATGGCGGAAAAATCATTGCCATCGATGTAAATGAAAATAGGCTGAATATGGCTACTCAATTTGGTGCAACTGATTTAATTCTGGCTTCCAGAGAAGATAAGGGATTGATTCAGGCTTCGGAAAAAGTAAAAACCATGACCGATGGCAGAGGTGCAGATTATGCTTTTGAGTGTACTGCCATTCCCGCACTTGGTGCTGCTCCTTTAGCAATGATCAGAAATGCTGGAACTGCTATTCAGGTGAGTGGAATTGAAGAAGAAATCACCATCGATATGCGGCTTTTTGAGTGGGATAAAAAATACATCAATCCATTATATGGGCAGTGCCAGCCGCAAAAGGATTTCCCTCAATTGGTCAATTGGTTTGAAGAAGGGAAGTTATTGCTGGATGAATTAGTTACCCAAACCTATCCTTTAGATAATCTTCAAAATGCCATTGACGATATGCTGGCAGGAAAAAATGCTAAAGAGGTTATTGTTTTTGATTAAACCTTAATAAAAAACCCTACAAGATAAGACCGAGGGGTCTAGGGGGAGGTTTTCTAAAAATTACTACTACAAATCTATGCCATCAAAATTCAAAACTACCGAAATATCCGATCCGCAATTTGAGCAAAATGGATTGCGGTTTATTACTGTAAAGACACCTCATTTAAAAGGCAGAGGAGATATTTGTTTATTTGTACCTGAAACTACAAAGACACTATCTGACTTGCCATTAGTCATTTTAATGCATGGCGTTTATGGAAGTGCCTGGTGCTGGTCGATGAAGGCTGGGGCACATCTTACCGCTCAAAAATTAATTTCAGCAGTAAAGATTCAACCTATGGTAATTGCTATGCCATCTGATGGACTTTGGGGGGATGGCTCTGCTTATCTGTCACATCATTCTAGAAACTTTGAAAAATGGATTGCTGAGGATGTCACCACGGCAGTAAGGGAAAATATTCCTTTAGTCACTGAAAAATCCCCATTGTTTATTGCTGGATTGTCAATGGGAGGTTTTGGTGCCTTACGGATCGGTGCGAAATATCCTGAAAAGTTCAGGGCAATTTCCGGACATTCTTCCATCACTTCTCTGCAACAAATGAAGTTGTTTGTAGAAGAACCTTTATCCGATTACAAACAGGAAAATCCGGTGGATGAGGATATTTTCAAAACCATGCAAAGCAACCAAAATCAACTTCCTCCCATACGCTTCGATTGTGGGAAAAATGACTTGCTCATTGAGCATAACAGATTATTACATCAGCAATTGGAGCAGGAAAACATTCCTCATATCTATGAAGAGTTCGAAGGAGAACATTCCTGGGACTATTGGCAAAAACACCTGGAGGATACTTTGCTGTTTTTTAATGCTCAGTTATGATGATGTGAAAACAATCGCCATTCGACTTTTATAAAGTCGGATTACAAATCCATTTATAAGACTTCGGAATTGCACATTCCGAAGAGCCTAAAACAACCATTTCCAATATTTTATCATTGAATTATTAAAGATTGCATATCATTTTGCAATAATTACCTACACTTCTTTAATATATCTATCATGAAAATGAAATATTGGGTTATTTTATTTGTAACAATTCTCTTATCCCCAACAACTTTCGGACAAAACAACCAGAAAATAGCTTGGCATAAAACCTTCGCTAAAGCCTATGGTTATGTGAAATATTTCCATCCCAGTGATGAAAATGAAAAGATTGATTGGGGAAAGTTCGCCATTTATGGAGCTAATGAAATTGAGAAATGCAAAACTGAAAAGGAGTTTTTTACAACTCTCAACAAATTGTTCCTCCCTATGGCCCCATCCGTTAAATTTATCCATGAAAGAGAGAAAAGAGTATTTGATAATCAGGCTATTACCCCTAAAAATCCCAATCCAGAACAGATAACTTTTTGGCAACATAAAGGATTAGCTTATGGAATGGAACATTTGAGTGGAGAATATAAAAGTGTTAGGGTAAACCGGGTCCAAAAGCAAACCCATTCATCTTCCGGTTTTGGGTATATTACTGCCTGTATAAGTGCTCGAAAACTTAAAGGAAAAACGATAAAGTACTCAGGCTGGATTAAAGTGAAGGAAGGTAGAGAAAAATGTGGATCACTTTTTATTCGAGCTGACAAAGCAAATAGAAAAGTTGTATTTTTTAATAATGCTTATACAGATAATAACTCAGAATGGACAAGATATGAAGTTACCGGGATCATTGATGAAGATGCAATAGGTATTTGTTTGGGTTGTACCTTTGCAGGAAAGGGACAATTGATGGTGGATCAATTACAATTGTTTTATCAGGAAGACGAGAAGTGGATTGAGGTACCTATTCCAAATGGAAATTTTGAAACTGAAGAAATTCTTGCTCCCTCAAAGGATACAAGTAGGAAACTAGTCTATTTTGGAAAGGATTATAAAATTGCAAGAACATCTAAAACTCCATTTGAAGGAAACTACTGTGGAGAATTAAAATCTATTGAAAAAGAGACAGTTAAAAAACAACCTAAAATATTTAACCACCAACCCAAATTTGGAGAAATAATAGAAGAAAAAATTGGAGAAAATATTTATTGCCAGATTCCATTAGTCCTTTTCTTTAATAAGGAAGGTACATTTCCTAAAGCCAATTCCAAGAAATTAAAAAAACTGAATATCGAATTGGAAAAGTGCCAAACTACACCTGAAAATTTAGCGACAAGATTGGGAAACATCATTAATGTGTATAATGTTTTTCATCATTTTTATCCTTATTTCGAAGAGGTTGAAGGTGATTGGGATAAAGCATTTGAAAAGGCACTTTCTTGGTCCTATTCAGATCAATCGGAAAGAGATCATTTGATAACACTCCAGAAATTTACTGCTGGGTTAAAGGATGGTCATATACAAATAAATAGTAAAACAAGAGAAGAGTTTGCTCCTGGTTTTAATTGGGAAATAATCGAAAATGAGCTTGTAATTACCAAAATACTAGATGAAACAATTCCATTGAAAAATGGTGAAATAGTAACACAAATAAATGGAATACCAAAAAAAGATTATCTCTCTGAAATTCGAAGCAGAATTTCAGCAGGAACAATTGATTTGATAGATTTTAAAAATGCAAAAATGAGTTTGGTTGGAGAGGAAAACTCAGAAATATCTATTATCACCCAAAAGCATGAACTTAAATTAAAAAGAACAGTTAATTATGCTGAAATAGAAAAGCTTTCATTATTTAAAAAGAATAGTTGGGAAGTAATTGATGACAGTATTTTCTACTTAAACCTTGATGTTCTTTCGATGGATAGTATAAGGCAATTACTCCCTCAAATTGAAAGCAGTAAAGCCATCATTTGCGATATCAGGTTCCGACCCAATAATAACCATGAATTCCTTTCCCATTTGATAAAACCGGGTGATTCAGCCAATTTTAAAATGCAAATTCCTCAGTTTGTTTATCCTGATCAAAAACAATTAGAAGGTTATTTTGGTGATACCACTACCCTACATGGAAAAGCACCTTATTTGAGAAATAAGAAGATCATTTTCATTACCCAGGGAAGTGCCATTAGTTATGCTGAAACCTACCTTGGTTTTATAAAAGATTACAAATTAGGGACGATCATTGGACAGCCGACTGGCGGAGCAAATGGAACAGTAAATATGTTTAAACTTCCCGGAGGTTATTCAATTTTCTGGACCGGAGCCAAAGTGATGAAAGGGGATGGCTCACCTTTATATGGAATTGGAATATCGCCAGATATTAATATCTATAAAACCATAAAAGGAACTTCAGAGGAAAAGGACGAATTTTTGGAACAAGCAATAAAAATGGCTAAGGATAAAGATTTGAAAATTAATTAGTTTAATAAAATACTGCTATTCGACTTTTGTAAAGTCGAATCACTATCATAGGATTTGTAATCCGATTTTTACAGCAGGATTAAAAATCCCACGATAAAACTTCGGAATTTTAAATTCCGAAGAGCCACTTCTCCTACTCCAACTTTATCTTCAGCCCAAACTCTTTTTTCATGGCTAATAAGGCTTCTGCATTTCCTCTTGCATCGTCTACGGGGTTGTGGGTATGTTTGGTTTTTCTCAGGTGTTTGAAGTTTTTGAATACATCTTTTTCCATTCCTTTATACAAACTTCCCAAATTTTGAGAGCTAAAGCCAAATGGATTTCTTTTCAAGAATTTGTGGAAATACCAACAGATAAACATCCAGTCAAAGCCATTGTTATCGCTGATAAAAATAGGCTTTCCTTTAGAATTTTTTTTTATCCATTTTTCGAAGTTTTCCATGGCCAACTTTGGCTCATCGAAATCCAGACATTCTTCCCTGGAATATCCTGAAACTTTTAGCGCATCTTCTATCCAGTTTTCGGAGATGGGTTTTAGTTGGGCAAAAAAGGTTTTCTGCAGGCTTTCTTCCACCACCACCGCCCCAAAACTCACCATGGAATAAATCCCGGGTATGGGTCCGTCCGATTCTATATCAACCATTATGTATGACATAAGCCTTAGTAATTAGTTCAGCAAAAATTACTTACTCCAATCCGGAGCAGGAGTATTAACATTAAAGAGTTCATCAAGATAATAATTTCTCTTGTATAAATCATCTTTGCACTTTGTAAGATCATTGTTGATTGGGTAGCAAACTGATTTTATAAACAAATAAAGATCGCTGGAATTCATTATACTGGCAAAATCACCATTTGGCAAGGTGTCATTTTTATGCTCCAATCGACCTAAAATACAATGCCCTAATTCGTGAAACATTAAGGCCTCTTTGCTTTGTCCCGAAAACTCACCCCAACAGCTAACATCAGGATTTATTTTTATTCTCTTCTGATAAGTCGGGTCTTCAGGAATTTGAGCACATAATCCACATCTAAATTCAACATCACTGATATCTTCAAATGATACAATCAGGTTATTAATTTCCAGTACCACTCCCCTTTTTAAAGCTTCTTCTTTAAATTTTTCTACATAAGGTTCAAATTCTTCAGGGACATCATAAATGGCTGTTGCTCTTTCTTCCTGGCAGCTAATTAGGAATAAGAGGATAAAACCTGAAGACAATAAACAGCAAAGTAGTTTTTTCAAAAAAATATTTTGATACGAGTTCATTATTACATTTTATTCCAAAACACTGTACCCAAATTTCCGAATTGATTTTTACTTTCTAAAGATAATTTAACATTACTTAGCAAATCAATTCTTGCATTAATAAAATTTTTAATTAACTTTGTAATACAAAGTTCTTTCAATTGCATCTTATACATGAATGAAACAGGAAACTGATTACTTAAAAGACATTTCGGAAATTCGCTCTATTATGGAGCGGTCTTCCAGATTTATTTCACTTAGTGGGCTTACGGGAGTTTTTGCCGGCATTTATGCACTTATTGGAGCATATGTGGCTTACGAAATTGCTTATGTAGATGGAGAGTGGCTCTATAGAAGGGAAATTGATACTGGTTTTACAAAAGTATCCTGGATGTTAATTTTGGATGGTTTGATTGTACTTGTACTCGCTTTAGCCACTGGAATTTATTTCACGGCTAGAAAAGCAGCTAAAAACAATCAGAAAATTTGGGATAAATCCTCTAAAATGATGATCCTTCATTTATTAATCCCTTTGGCAACTGGCGGCTGTTTTTCCCTCATATTATTGTATTGGGGATTTCCAGGAATGGTTGCTCCAATTACTTTAATCTTCTACGGACTGAGTCTGGTGAATGCCAGTAAATATGTAATTGGAGATATTCAATATCTTGGCTATCTGGAAATTGTACTTGGACTAATCGCCAGCATTTTTCTGGGATATGGACTATTTTTCTGGGCAATTGGTTTTGGTGTACTTCATATATTTTATGGATTAGTGATGTATAATAAGTATGAAAGGAATAAGGATTCTAACTGATTTCTCAGGAATATGAATGTAAAAAATGAATGGAATGTTAATTTTGAATTTCTAAATGGAAAATGAGCGACTTAATTTGTTCAATTGTAAATCAAAAAAAGAGCACTCACTTTTAAATAATTAAATGAAGAACATCTTTACCAGATTAAATAAGGCATTTGAAAACAGGATTAGGTTGGGGGTAATGTCCATTCTGGTGATTAATGATTCTGTTGATTTCAATTTCCTGAAGGAAACGCTTCAGGTTTCGGATGGAAACCTGGCTAGTCATTTAAGTAATTTAGAAAAACTTCAGTTTATTGAAGTGAGAAAACAGTTTATTGGCAAGAAACCAAATACTTCCTACATTGCCTCCAATGCTGGAAAACAAGCATTTCAGAAACATATCGATGCATTGGAGGAAATAATTAAAGGGAAAAAATAGATATATTTTTTTACACTTATACTTTGAAATACAAAGTTCTTTAAAAAATTAAATTTATTAATCAGCATAAACCATGACAAAAGTGACAAACATTTTTAATCAAAACCCAATCTTAAAACCAGTGGGAGTATTGGCCCTATTTTCCATTGTCTGCACATTTTTACTTGGGTTCAAAATCATTGAAATAAACCAATTTAGAGGATTTTACCTGATCTGGAATCTATTTCTTGCCTGGATTCCACTTTTCATTTCATTATTACTATACCAAAAAGTTTTTACCGCTGGGGAAAACCAGAAACAATGGGCTATTATTGCCCTTACTTTCGTTTGGCTCCTATTTTTCCCCAATGCACCCTATATCATTTCCGATATTATTCACATGCGAAAAAGTAACCAATTGGTATGGCTCGATGCCCTTATCATTTTTGGATTTGCCACTATTGGTCTTAATGTAGGCCTCCTCTCGTTGTTCATAGTTCAAAAATGTGTGAGTAAAATCTATGGCAAGGCATTCGGATGGACTTTTATTTCCTTCACAATTTTCCTTTCCGGGTTTGGAATTTACCTGGGAAGAGATTTGCGATACAACAGTTGGGATATCATCACCAAACCTGAGGAGTTGCTTTTAGATTGCATTTCCCAATGGAATAATCTGCATGCCTGGAATATGTCAATGGCTTATGCAATGTTCATTTTTATGGCTTATCTCACGATCAGAAGCTTTGTAGGCCTTGGGCAACAAGAACAACCTGTAGAAGATACAGCTACCTATCAATCTGGAAGGAAAATGAGATTTTCATTCAATAAATTAAATTAATAACGATCCAAATCAACTAACACTAAAACCATTTCTTTCTGAAATCAGAGATTACAAAGACAGGCATGGGACCCTGTACAAAAAACTCATGTAGGATGCAACTACCAGCTTACGGGGTTCCCATGTTTTCTTTTGTTGAAATTTAAAAAATCCAAAAACTATGAACTTTAATTTCTGGACACAGTACTTCCAATATAATCAGGATCATTTCGACCATATTGACTGGCTTCAATGCCAACCGCTTACTCCTTATGAAAGGCTGATTGTTGAACGATCTTTACAGCAGTTTCAAAAAGGAGAATATTCTGAAGGCAAAAACTTAATGAAATTTGCCAAAACATTTGCAAGAAAGTTTCCTGAACATGAAGAATATGCCAATACCATCAAACATTTTATAAATGAAGAACAGAGACATGCCATGGTTTTAGGTAGGTTTATGGCACAGGAAAATATTCCCAAAATCAAAGAACACTGGATAGATGATATTTTCCGCTACATCCGTAAACTCATGGGACTGGAGCTTTCCATCACTATTTTGGCTACAGCGGAAATCATCTCAGCTGTTTATTATAAAGGACTGAGAAGAGCCACAAATTCACCTATTCTGAGGGCTATTTGCCAACAGATATTAAAAGATGAGGCCATGCATTTGGCATTTCAAGCTTACACCAAGAGCATTTTTATGGATAGGAGATCAGGTATACAAAACTTCTTTCTGAAACTTGGTCATCATGTTTTCACTTCCGGGACTTCCTTACTAGTCTGGTTTTTCCATCGAAAAGTACTGAAAAAAGGTGGTATTACCCTGGATGTTTATCTGGAGGAAATCGATCAGGAATTTCGATTACTATACGCAAATGCCAGAAATGCCACCATAGAAAGAAAAATGACTTTAGAGAATCAGCAGGAAACGGCAAATGAAATTCGAGCCTAAAAATTAATAATTTATAAGCTTTTTAAAACCTTAATAATTTCTTCCGGCTCGGCCCTGTTTCTATATTCTGCGTCTAAAAATACATATTGAATTGTGCCTTTTTTATCGATCACATAAGTGGCAGCAATCGGTAGCTCATTTGAATTATCTCCATTATATTCCTGAAGATTAAAGTTCTTTGCGTAAATTTTGGCAACATCATCATGTAATTTAAATACCAGTCCGTAATCCCAGGCAGTTCTGTTTCCTACATCAGATAAGACTTCAAATTCGAGCAAATGCTTTTCTTTTGTGGAAATGGATTTGTCTGGCAATTCCGGAGTGAGCGCTAAAAGGTTTCCTCCCAATGAATTAATCTCTGGTAAAATATCCTGCATAGCTTTCAATTCGAGATTACAATATGGGCACCATCCGCCTCTGTACCACATAAGTACTACCGGCCCTCGGGAAAGGTATTCGGAAAGTTGTATGGGTTCGGATAAAGCATTTTTCAACAAAAAATCTTTCGCTTTATCTCCTTTTTTTAGGGCTTTATCAAGAATTCCACTATTTCGAACAGCATCTACTCCTTTGTCATAAGCTTCGATTACTTTCGAATCTGCCTTTTCTAAAAATGACTGTTTATGACTATCTAATTGTGATTTTAATGACATATTGTAGTTTTTATAATTGGATGAGTAAGAGAAAAAAATATTTGGTCTGCTTAATTTACAAAGACCTTAACAAAGGATAAAACCTTTCAGTTTAAATTTCTTCTTATAAAAATAAAAAAGGACCAAATTAAGGTCCTTTTTTAGATTGTGCATATTATAATAATTAGGCAGCTACTTTAGCTCCCAGCGGTTTGACTGTTGGAAAATCAACAGGCACTTGAGTTAGTCTATGGGTGTAGTTTGTAAAGGTGATATCTACCACTATAGCCACTAAATCGATTAAGGCTTTTTCATCATAACCAGCATCGAAAAATGCCTGTTTGGCTTCATCACTGGCTTTCCCCCTTTCCTGAGCTATTTCCCTAGCCAAATGGGTAATCACATTTAATTTTTTATCTGAAATAGAAGCAGCTCTCAAAGCCAAGGTTTCTTCTTCAGAAAAACCATTCATTTTGGCTAATACCGTATGGGCAGCTAAACAATACTGACATTCATTTACTTCTGAAACTGCCAATTTTATAGCTTCTGCTTCTTTCTTACTAAATACACCATTATCGGTAGCTTGCGAATAAGTTAGATAGGCATCCAGTGCATTGGATGAATATCCGATTGTCGCATATAGATTTGGAACTGTTCCCAGTGCTTTTTGAAGGTTATCAAATATACCTTGAGAAGCTGAATCTACCTGGTTTCTGCTTGGAACTTGAATTGTTTTCATGATTTTAAATTTTTAGGTTTTAAATAAATTTGATTTTGTTGTTTCGATTGAACAATACAAAGTTGCAGCTAAACCAGTGGCTGGGAAATGACCAAATTTCCCCAGGACTTGACATTTCTTCCCGAATATGAAAAAAACCTCCATAAAATGATCAATTTCATGGAGGTTGGGAAGTACCTGCTACGCAAAATACCTTTTCTCTTATTGTTTCTTTATTTGTGTTTTCACAAATAAACATTTCAGTAGGAATTTTTTCGTGGAATGTTTTTCTATTAGGTTTTAAAATGAAAATTCAGGTAAAATGAGCGCTTGCATTCTCAAATTACCTGAACTTATTAAGTTGTACTTTAGATTAATTATAATGAGATGATCTCATAGTTTCGGTACTTAACAACATCCTGAACCTGGTTCACAGCAGGCTTCTTCTTCTACCACTGCAGCCACGTTCAGCGTATCTTTTGGGGCTGGCTCACCAGGTGTGCAGCAAACCTCAGCTGATTTACTTTCATATTGAGGGTCATTGAATTCCGCATCTTTGTGGAAATAATATACCTCCCACTGCACTCCATCAGGATCATTTACCCAAAACTTATCCTGAACAGCATAGCAACAAGCTGTTCCAATTTCTTCCTTTTCCACTAACCCTTTCTCTTTTGCCACTTGTAAATACTGCTCCAGTTCAGCCTTCGTTTCTACCTGAATTCCCAGATGACCAAAGTTAGCTTTCACCCTTTCTTTATTTTCAATAAAAGAGATCACTAAGGCAGGTTGCTCAATGATATATTTGGCATATCCGGCCTTTATTTTATCTGCTGATTTGTTAAAAAATGCATTATAAAATGCTACTGATTTTTCCAGATTACTCACATAAAAGGACACATGCATTTTGGGGAAATTTGACTTGGTTTCCATAATTAAATTGATTTTAAAATTTATAGGTTGATTTGATTTTGATTTCGAATAATGATCTTATTATAATGGGATTTCCCATCCTATTTAATCAAGCTGTAATGAAATGACTCAATTTTTCACTTCTAACAACAACTTTTCTTGTTTTCTATAATGCCGGAAAGTGTTGCTACAAAGCTTTTCACAGCCTCCCAACCTTCCTCATCAATACAATAGCAAATATTTTTTCCATCAATATTTCCTTTAATTAAGCCAACTTTTTTCAATTCGGAAAGGTGGCGGGAAATCGTAGGTTGCGCCAAAGGCAATTCATCTACAATGTCACCACAAATACATGAAGGCGATTTAGCCAGGTATTCCATAATGGATAACCGGGCTGGATGACCTATAGCTTTTAAAACTTCCGCCATTTTATTAGTTTCTTCTGAGAAACCTTCTGTTTTTGTTATTCCCATATTGCAATATTAGAATATGAAAATTAGAATTGCAAATTTTTTTGAGAATTTTTTGATTTGAATGGTTTTTGGGTGTGCTTAAATAGTTCAGTTTTTCTCCTAGATCTATTATCTGAACAACATCTCCCTGTCAATAAAAATGTTCCTAAAATTCAGCGAGACGCTGAAAACATTTTAAAGCACAAGCGGATGCTTGCGCCATTTGATTTATATAAATATCAGAGCCATTAAGTCTCTATTTTTACATCAAGTCAAAACAGAATTAACAAACTGACAAATTCCTCCTCTCTCCTTACATTAGTTTATTAACTCTACTTCCAAAATTTTTTCAATCCCTGCATAATTTTTTGCACTGCTGTATAAATATTCTTCCGGAGACAATACAATTCCTGCTTCTACAGGATTATGATGAATATATTCTAGTTTTTGATTTACTTGTTTATGGTCTGATAATTCTATTGGATGATTGTCCTGCCTCCAAAACTGATATTTTGTATTGTTACTGTTTTTTTGACCTGCTCGCTGGAACATCCACAGCATCCATTCTCTTCTACTTTCTAATTTGTTCTCTTCAATCGTTTTTAGAATTTTTGATGCGGTAAATTTTTTCAAATCTCTGATAATGTCTTCCAGCTTATTTTCTCCTTTCCTTCCAATGATCATATGGACGTGGTTGGACATGATACAGTAAGCATAGAGTAATAACCCTTTCTCTTTTTGGCAATATCGAATACTATCTATTAAAATATCTCTATAAATTCTTCTGGTAAATACATCAATCCAATTCACTACTGCAAAAGTGATAAAATAAATGGCCTCCTGATCTCTTATTTTATACTTTCTGCTCATTTTTATTTACTCTATATTTTATTTTTAATCTTAACCATAACTGCTGGTTCAAGTCTTGTGCGATTGGCTTTTTAGCCTTGGCTGACTTGGACCTTACCTCCCATGCCTTTTATAATCAAAATCCCATCATCCATTAATCCTGACCATCCTAATGCTTACAATTTAGCTTTATCTTTTAACTGCCCTAAGTCTCAGACTTCTGCCTCAATCCTCCAATCTGTTTTTAGTCACAAGTCTCGCTACCGCTAAGACTTGCGCCAGTTGGGGCCAGTTTTTATTTTTTTAATCCTTAACCACAACTGCTGGTTCAAGTCTTGAGCTGCTGGCTTTTTAGACTTGGCTGACTTGGACCTTACCTTCCATGCCTTTTATAATCAAAATCCCATC
>JAHQVQ010000161.1 GCA_019634305.1 Flammeovirgaceae bacterium
GAAATGTAGTTACTAAAATTTTGGAGGATAGCCAATATCAGATGTGGATTGGTACGGCTTTTTCAGGTTTAAACCTATTCAATCCCAAGGATGAAATTTTCCATCGATTTCAATATGATAGCCAAAATATCTCTACCATTAGTGGAAATAATATAAGTTCCCTATATGAAGACGCCATGGGAAATATTTGGGTAGGCGCTCAAAATAAAGGTTTGAATAAATACAACCAAAAAAATGGAAATTTTACACGATATCAAAAGGAAGAAAAATCTATAAGCCTGCCCAGTAACACTGTTTATTCTATCATTGAAGATGAGGAAGGCAACCTGATGTTAGGAGGAATGAATGGTGGAATAAGCTTGTATAATTATTATACAGATAATTTTTCCAGATACGATACAGAAGGAAACTACAATCCATTTGGCAGTAAAGCCAGTGTTTATTGCCACTATAAACTTAATACTGGTGAAGTGGCCATTGCGACTTCAAATGGGGGAATAAAAATTCAGAATCATTATACTAAAGATATCAAGTTGTTTCAGCATAATCCTGAAAATAGTAATAGCCTGAGTATGAATAATATTTCTGCAATCGCAGAGGGTGAAAATGGAGAAATATGGCTTGGGACATTGGGAGGAGGTTTGAATAGGTTTGATTCTGAGACTGAAAAATTTCAAAACTATCAGCAAATTGATGAGTTGCAAAAACATTACTTAAAGGACAAAACGGTAAATTGGATACTTCCTGAAGGGGGAAATTTGTGGTTGGGAACCTTGGAAAATGGATTGGTTTTATTTAAAAATGGTCAATTTAAGTACTTTGATTTAGGAAGTGACCATAATACAGTAACGGCTTTATTTAAGGAAGAAAATGGTAATTTTTGGATTGGGACAGATTTAGGTATTTATCTTTTTGATGAATCTACTGGCATATTTCAAAGGCCAGCTGCTTTGGAGAAATTCTCTGATATGGGAATGGTAGAAATTATCAAAAAAGGGGATGGAAATACGATCTGGATTGGAACTGAAACAGGTTTGTATAAGGTAGAAGAAGATAGTGAAATCAAAAAGATAGAGCCATATAAAAAAAATAGGATCAATAATATTTTCAAAGACAGGAATGGCAACCTATGGATTTCTTCTTTAAATAATGGATTGTCTATTTTTGATGGTAATACTTCTATTCCTATTTCAATTCTGGATGGAAAAAGCTTTTTTGAAGAAATTGTATCCAATATTCTGGAAGATTCAGAAGGCTTTTACTGGGTTACATGTTCTAAAGGGTTACTGAAATGTAAGTTGAATGAATTGAAACATAAACTGGAGATATTAAAAAAGTTTGATGGAAATGATGGTTTACAACCAAGCAGCTTTAATGAGAATGCTGCAACGATCACCAAAAATGGAGAAATAATTTTAGGAGGACTTGAAGGGTTTAATATTTTCGATCCGGTACAATTAGAGTTTAATCCAAACCCTCCACCAGTAGTATTTACTTCGGTGAAGGCAAATGGAAAGGATTTGAAATACGAAAAGTCGTCTTCCATAAATTTAAAATTGAAAGAAGCCTCCAGCATAGATTTTTCATTCGCTGCGCTAAATTTCATTCATTCTAATAAAAATCAGTATGCCTACAAACTAGAAAATTATGATAATAAGTGGCACTATTCTAAAAATGAAAACAGGGCTTCTTATGGTAACCTGGATCCTGGGAGCTATACTTTTAGAGTAAAAGCTTCTAACAATGATGGTATATGGAATGATCATGGAATTACTCTAAATCTTAATATTTACCAGTCTTTTTGGCAATCACCCATTTTTCAGGGAGTTGGTATTTCAATTTTATTATTAATAGGTATTTCATTTTTCTATATTGAAAAACAAAAAAGACAGAAAGTTGCAACTTATCCCAATTCTGAATTATTAAATTCTTCAGCATCGTTAGAAGAATTGATTCAAAAAAGTGAGGAGGAATTATTCTTAGAAAATGCGATTTTGATTGTACAACAAAATTTGGCAAATCATGATTTTTCTATTAATGATATGTGTACTGAATTAGGAGTTAGTCGGGCACAGTTATTTAGAAAAATCAAAAAACTTACCGGAGAACCTGTTGCAGATTTTATTAAAGGTATTCGCTTAAGTAAGGCGAAACGACTATTGGTAAAAGGATCTTTTTCTGTTGGTGAAGTGGCTGATGCTACTGGTTTTAAATCACATTCCCATTTTTCGAGGTTATTCAAGGATAAATTTGGGACATCCCCTTCTGCATTTATTAAGAATAACAAAGCCTAGGCAAGTATTGAATTCAATCATATCGTTTGATATCACCAAATAGTTTTTTTATTGCCTTTATTTAAATTTGTTAACAAATTCGGATCAACCTTTACTATATCAAACCAGTAAACTATATCATATACTTTTAACCTTATACCAAAACAGCCAGCTTAGTTTTAGGAAATTAAACAAAACTATTTTTTCATACATCCCTATTTAATTAATCTAATCATGGCTCTAAGTTTAAAATTCTGGGTTTTTGCCATTTCACTTGTTTGTTTTAGTAGTATAGGAAATGCGCAGAAAAATGTTTACGCTAGTAATGTTAAAAGTCAAAGTTTCAAGGCAGAAAATGACCTAAAACCAAGCTTTTCATCAACAGCTTGGTTAGTCAATTATTCTGAAATAAAAAGAAATATAGCTTATCCTGAGGTTTGTAGAAAAAAAGGAATTGAAGGAACTGTAGTAATAGCGGTTCTTATCTCTGCAGAAGGTAGGCTAAAAGATCGGAAAGTTGTAAAATCCCCACATGATAAAATGAGCGAAGAATGCTTAAGACAAGTAAAGTATATGCACTTACTTCCAGCAAAAGATACTCATGGAAAAACTTATGATTCCTGGATTTATATTCCAGTGAAGTTTCGATTAACACCGTAAATCAAATCAAAATGTCTAACCTAAATCGTTGATTAATTTTAAGACATAAAATCAAAACCCAACTACTAACCAACTGAAAAAGCAACTCCTAACTTTAAAGGGGTTGCTTATTTTTTTGCAATTCTAAAACATTTTTTGAGTTAATTCATTTATTAAATATTACCGTTTTAGAACTTTTTGATTTCCGAAATTTTTATTATTATAAAAGTTATTGTTATTTGTATACAAATAACCACGGATATAGAGTACCACAATCGAGTCCTAAAGAGAAATATTATTTAGTAAAGCAAAAGTGATGGGGCAATATTTTGTCACAGATACTTAAAGCACAATATTAAGGCTATGAATAAAGAAAAAACTGAGTTAGTAAAAAGTTTTGTATGTGCCCTGGAGAATTTGATGATGGGAATGCAGCAAGTGGATAGTTCCTGTATGGAAGCCTATTCGGACGTTTCAAAGCGTGATTTTGCTTTGTTGATCATGTTGGGTAAATCGGATAGTATGATCATGAGGGAAATTGCTGATTTTCTACAAGTGCCTTTAAGTACAGCTACGGGAATTGTTGATAAATTAATAGAAAAAGGGTATGTTGAGAGGCAATTTTCCCCGGAAGACAGGAGAATTATTTTAATTCGATTAAATAAAGAAGGAAAAGCAATTTATTTAACTCTACTAAATAAATTGAACTATTTTGGGACGATGTTACTCGAGGAGTTTTCTAATGAAGATAGAATTAGATTTACTCAATATATGGAAAAAGCCGCAAATGCCACCTCACACCTCCGGTTTAAAAAAATTTAAGGTTTATTGAAACTTTTATTTCGGTATTCGTATTATTTGATAGTCGTATATAACAGAACTTAAAATAATTGGATTTAAAATGAAAACAAATGCCTTTTTTAATCTAAGCCATTTAAATAGAATTCCTATGTTAATATAGCTTAGATTTTTTTTATCTAAATACTTCGAAAATCGAATAATTCTAAATTCGTATTAATTAGCTAATTTGATACAAGTGACTGATAGAAAGGATAATGTATCTTAATGAAATTAGCACGAGTGCTTTAATCTTAAATTGATAACTAAAAACCAAAAAATTTATGCAAAAGTTAAAAAAAGCTACAGGGCGATTTGGAACGGCCTGGGCAGAATGGGTGATTAAGCGGAAGTGGCTGGTGCTTGTTTTCACCCTGATTGCAGTAGGTTTACTTGCATCAGGATTATCCAAAATAGGATTTGATGGGGATTACAGGGTATTTTTCAGCAAAGAAAATCCTCAATTGCAAGCCTATGAAGCATTCCAGAAAAAATATACTCAAGATGATAATGTTCTGATTGTGGTGGAGCCGGTGGAAGGAAAAACTTTTTCCCAGCAATCATTACAAGCTTTGGAAGAACTAACAAAATCAGCCTGGCAAACGCCATATTCCAGCCGGGTGGATGCCATCACAAATTTCCAACATACATATGCCAAAGACGATGATTTGTATGTGGAAGATTTAGTGGAAAACGCTTCTGGTAAAAATGATTCTGAAATTGATCGGATTAAACTTGTTGCAATGGGAGAACCCCAATTAGTCAATCGGCTTTTAAACGAGGATGGGACAATTTCTGCCGTAAATATTACAGTGAAATTGCCCGGAGATGCGATTACTGAAGGACCGGAAGTAGTAGAATATGTCAGGGAAATGACTGAGGAATTTGGAACTAATCATCCTGAATTTAAAACCTATCTTTCAGGTATGATCATGCTGAATGGTGCTTTTTTTGAAGCCTCCCAAAAAGATTCTGGCAGTCTGATTCCATTAATGTTTCTGGCTATTTTACTATCTATTTTTATTGCAACGAGGTCATTTTCAGGAACTTTTGCTTCATTGATTATTATTATTTTATCAATCATGACAGCAATGGGTTTTGCCGGATTAATGGGAATAAAACTCACTCCACCTTCAGGAGCGGCACCAATTATCATCATGACTCTGGCTATTGCAGATAGTATTCATATTCTGATAACTATTATTCAGTCGATGAGAAAGGGCATGGGAAAAAAACAGGCTATTGTAGAGAGTTTGAAAGTGAATTTTATGCCTGTATTTATCACAAGTGTAACTACAGTAATTGGATTTTTATCCATGAATACCAGTGATGTTCCTCCATTTCACGATTTGGGAAATATTACTGCAGTAGGAATGGTAGCTGCTTTTCTTTTTTCTGTGACCACATTACCAGCATTAGTTTCCATTTTACCTTTTAAAGTAATAGTGGCCACTACACAAAAAATGAATAAAGCAACCTTTTTCGATGGATTAGCCAGCTTCGTGATCAGGTATAATAATAAAATTCTGATTGGTTCAATTGTAGCCATTATTGGGTTGACTGGGCTTGCCTTTCAAAATCAACTGAATGATGAATTCATTAAATATTTTGATAATAGAATTACTTTCAGGCAGGATACAGACTTTATCAGTGATAATCTGACAGGAATTTATAATGTGGAATTTTCCCTTGGATCGGGAGAGCCTGGTGGTATTAACAACCCTGAATACATCCAGAAATTGGAGGAATTCGAAAAATGGCTGGAACAACAAGATGAGGTAGTTCACGTGAATTCTTATGCTGAAATTGCCCGTCAGGTAAATCAATCTATGCATGGAGATAGTCTAGCGCATTATAAAATTCCAACCAATAGGGAAGAAGCTGCTCAGTATCTGCTATTGTATGAAATGTCATTGCCTTTTGGTTTGGACTTGAACAATCAGATAAATGTAGATAAATCGGAAACAAGATTAACAGCCACGGTTAAGAATATTTCCTCGATGGAAATGATTGCTTTTGCCAACAGATCTGAACAATGGTTAAAAGACAATGCTCCGGAACATATGCATACTTTAGGAATTAGTCCAACAATGATGTTTTCCTATCTTTCTGGTAGGCAGATTATGAGTATGATTTCGGGGACAGCCATTGCTCTGGCTTTAATCTCCTTAATTCTAATATTCGCTTTGAGAAGTTTGAAATTTGGAATGTTGAGCCTTATCCCCAATATAGCTCCTATTGCTGTTGGTTTTGGTATTTGGTTTATGATGAGAGGGGTTGTGAATGTTGGGATGGCCATTGTTTTCGGAATGACTCTGGGAATAATTGTAGATGATACCGTGCATTTTATGGCGAAGTATTTAAGAGCAAAAAGAGAAGATAATCTATCAGAAGAAAATGCTGTAAAATATGCCTTTTCTACAGTTGGCCGGGCATTATTAGTAACGACTTTGGTTTTGGTAATTGGTTTTGTGATTCTTTCCCAATCGAGTTTCGGAATGAATTCGGATATGGCAAGAATTACAGGGATAATTATAGTGGCAGCTTTGGTCATTGACTTCCTGATGTTACCTGCAATGTTGATCAGGATCGGGAGAAATAACAAAGTACCAGTGGCAGCTCCGGTAAATTCCCAATAGAAATTAAACGATTCAAACATGATTATTTTTTTAAATAATCATGTTTGTTGTACAGGCTTAAACCTCAAACTTTAAAATTAAAATAGCAATGAAACAGATAGTTTTTATAGTAATTGCCATTATTGGCATAGGGAATATTTTTGCCCAAACTCCAGAAGAAAAAGGATTGGAAATTGCAAAATCAGCAGATTTGGCTGATCAGGGTTTTGAAAGTTCCGAAGTAAAACTCAAAATGATATTGAGGAATAAACAAGGCCAGGAAAGTACCAGGTTAATGGATAGCAAAACCCTTGAGTTACAAGTAGATGGAGATAAATCATTAATTGTTTTTAATAGTCCCAAAGATGTGGAAGGAACCTCCACCATGACATTTACTCATAAAGAAAGTCCAGACGATCAGTGGTTATATTTGCCAGCAATTAAAAGAGTAAAAAGGATTTCTTCAGACAACAAGTCGGGTCCGTTTATGGGAAGCGAGTTCGCTTATGAGGATCTTTCTTCTCAGGAAGTAGAAAAGTATACTTATAAGTATTTGAAAAATGATAACCTGGGCAATGAAGCTTGCCAAATTGTAGAAAGGTATCCAGTTGATCCGAAGTCAGGTTATACCCGTCAGGTAGCATGGTACAATGTTTCTAAAGGATATCGAATAGAAAAAATAGAATTTTATGACCGAAAAAATGCTCTTTTAAAAACGTTGACTTACCATGAATACAAGCAATATTTGGGGAAACATTGGAGAGCAGGAGAATTTAAAATGGTTAATCATCAGACTGGAAAAGAAACTCAATTACTATTTAAGGATTATGCTTTTAAAACCGGTTTGGAAGATAATGACTTTACCCAAAATAGCCTGAGAAGGGTAGGCAGATAAATAAAAATTCAAGTTCTAACAAGAAGGGGTTCCAACATAAAATAATTTGTTGGTGCCTCAAATTGACTCCTGAAAAGATGGAAATTATTGAAAACTTAAGAGTTTGGCAATTTTTGGCAATGGCCTTGTTTTCTGATATAAATGATACAATTGCCCAGGAAAAATCAAATCAAATGAACCAGGATTTTAGTACTGAAATTCAATTTGATTACAGGTATTTTCTGAATAAGGGGCTTTATGAAGGACAAAAGAGTCATTTTTTATCTATTTCTATTCAGCCAGAATATGAATTAGATTGGGAAGATGGTAATCAAAATCTGAAAGTTACTTTATTTGGAAGATGGGATCAACATGATCAAAACAGGACTCATTTTGATATTAGAGAACTTTATTATCAAAAAGTAAAGGGAGATTGGGAGTTGAGTATAGGAGCAAAAAAGATATTCTGGGGAGTAACCGAATCGAATCATTTGGTAGATATTATCAATCAGACAGATCAGGTGGAAAGTTTTGATGGTGAGCAAAAACTGGGTCAGCCAATGGTACATTTTTCCATTTTTAAAAATTTTGGCACCTTCGATTTATTCTATATGCCTTATGCCAGAAAAAGGCAATTTCCAGCAGAAAATGGGAGATTGAGGTTTCCAGTGGTGATTGAAAGGGATGATTTACCTGTGGATAGTGACCTGAAACAATGGTATCCTAGTTTTGCTGCTCGTTGGTCTCATTATTTTGGCCCAATGGATATTGGGGTTTCAAATTTTTATGGGGTAGGAAGGGAGCCTCTTTTTCTAGATATTGCTTCTGAAAACCCACAGATTTTTTATCCAATAATCAATCAAACAGGAGTAGAACTTCAGGCCATTACAGGAGTATTTTTATGGAAAGTTGAAGGGATTTATAGATATGCTGAACAACAGGATTTTGTTGCTCTTACAGCTGGATTCGAGTATACTTTTGGCAATATAGCCTCTACTGGTTTAGATATTGGAATAATTTCCGAGTACTTATATGATTCCAGAGATGAATTGGCATTGAGTAGTTTGGACAATGATATTTTTGTAGGCTCAAGATTTGCCTTAAATGATGCCCAAAGCACAGCGTTATTGATTGGAGCCATTTTCGATTTGGAGCATTCCACCCGACTTTACAGTATTGAAGGGAGCAGAAGATTGGGAAATTCATGGAAGGTTGAATTGGAAGGAAGGTTCTTCCAAAACATTAGCGAAAGGGAATTTCTTTATTTTTTCAGAGAGGATAGTTTTTTGCAATTTCGTTTGGCTAAGTTCTTTTAAAGCAAAAAAAAATCGGGAATTTAAATTCCCGATTTTTTTAATGAATTGAATAATCAGATTATAATCTGATACCTAAAAAGGTAATATCATCTCTTTGGTCAGCACCTGTTTGGTGTTCTTCCAACTCTCTTTCAAAATAATTTCACTGCTGGTAAGTTTTGTATTTAATTCTTCCAGTTCATTTTGTCTTTGCTTCATGGCCTCCTGTGTAGTCTCTAATCTTTTCCATATTTTGTCTCAACTCCTCTTCTGTAACTCTTCATTTTTCTCTTTAATTTCAAGGGACTGATGAGTTAGTTTTTTATTAGCTTTATTTCTTTGAATAAACCCATATAAAATGGGCAGTATGTCAAATGTAAGGCTAAGTCTCCAACCTAAGAGTATTTTGGGCAGGAGATTATCTTTATAGTGAAAAAACAATAAAAACAATGCTACACTGCCCAGACTGCTACCATTGCAAGATAAAGAAAAATGGCCGAACTCATTATGGAAAACAAAATTATAAATGCAAAATATGTAATCGTCAATTTGTAGCGCAGAATACACACCGCATTGGCTTAGACAAACAAAAGCAAATAAAGAAAGCCTTAAAAGAGCGGATTAGTTTGCGCACTATTTGTCGCATCTTTGGAGTAAGTTTGAGTTGGCTTCAATTATTTGCTCATCACATTGGTGGCAGAGGTAAGAAAGCAGCACAAAAGTTTTGGAATAAAATTCCTCAGGCTCTACGTAGTTGTAATTTTGAAACA
>JAHQVQ010000162.1 GCA_019634305.1 Flammeovirgaceae bacterium
CCAACAGTAGATCTTGGGTTTTTTGTGGTGACTTTTTGTTCAACGGCTATAGCAGGACATATTCCTTTGATGTAGTCTACTTCAGGCTTCTCCATTCTACCTAAAAACTGGCGTGCATAGGAACTTAAACTTTCCACATACATCCGTTGACCTTCTGCAAATAAAGTATCAAAAGCGAGAGATGACTTTCCCGAACCAGAAACACCAGTAATTACCACCAGCTTATTTCTGGGAATAGCAACACTCAGGTTTTTCAGATTATTCACCTTAGCTCCTTTTACAATTATATAATCCTTAGGATTTAGTTTTTCTAATTCTACAGTTGTTGACATAAAAAAATATTTTTCACCATTCTGAATAATGAATGATCAATTCCGCAAATAAGCCCGCCAAATATAAGCGGGAATGGACGGAAATTGTTTGTTACTTGAAATTAAAATGAATAGGGAATTCCACCAATAGGTAAAATTACCTAACAGGTGATGGTAGCCAAAGAAGTGTGGAAAAATTGTATTGCAATTTATAATTATTGACTAATAAATGGAAACAAAGTTGAAATTTCCGGCAAGGAAAAGCTTAAAGATTTATTATCCAATTTTTGCAGCTATAATTAAATCAAGGTTCTTATAGGGGAGGTTATGTTTATTAGCCATGTTTTTATTGGTAATTCCCCCATGATAAGTGTAAACCCCACTAGCAAACCATTTATGTGCAAATATCATTTCATCAATCCCACCTAACTCACTCATTTTGATTAACATAGGTGTAAAAATGTTACTGATGGCTGTTGTAGCAGTTCTGGCCACTCTTGAGGCAATATTAGGCACACAATAATGAATGACATCAAATTTCCTAAAAGTCGGATTTTTGTGATCAGTCACTTCGGAAGTTTCAAAACAACCGCCCCGGTCAATAGAAACATCTATAATAACCGAATTAGGTTTCATTTGCCCAACTGTTTCTTCTGTAACCACCACAGGTGCCCGTCCGCCTTCTGCTCTTAGTGCCCCAATGGCTACATCAGCCCGCATTAAAGCATCCGTAAGCATACTACTATCAATTGCTGATGTATAAAGATTAGGTTGATTCAGTTGATCTTTAATTCTTTTAAGCCTGTAAATATGATTATCAAAAATTTTTACTTCAGCTCCTAGTCCAATAGCAGTTCTGGCAGCGTATTCTCCTACAGTTCCAGCTCCTAAAATCACAACTTTTGTAGGAGGAACACCAGTAATTCCTCCTAATATAATTCCTTTTCCATTGTTTAAGCAGCTCAGGTATTCGGCAGCAATAAGCATTACAGTACTTCCAGCTATCTCACTCATGGCTCTCACCAAAGGTAAACCTCCTACTTTATCTTGGAGCAGATCGTAAGCTAAGGCAGTAATTTCCTTTTTAATCAAATGCTGGAAATATTTTTTGGAAAGCAGACTCATTTGCAAGGCAGAGATCACGGTTTTTCCCGGTTTCATGTAGTCTATTTCCTCATAGGTAGGTGGGGCAATTTTCAGGATGATATCCGATTCGAATACCTCCTTGGACGAATAAACAATTTTAGCCCCGGCATTGCTATATTCTTCATCAGAATGTTTGGAGTATTCTCCAGCTTTACTTTCCACACATACATCCAAACCATTATTTACCAAAATGTCTACAGCCTCTGGTCGCATAGTAACCCTTTTTTCGGAATGATTTTCCTTGGGTATCCCGATGGTTACCTTTTCTCCTCCTTTCTTTTTTTGTCTTTCTAATACTTCTTGAGGATGTAGCTGATATAATTCCGCAGCAAGACCGCTTACATCTTCTTTTCTCTGCTTACCCATGTTTGGTTAATTTTATAATCCTTTGGTTTTTAATACCTAATTCCATTGCTATCATCAGGTGATTTTCAGGGATTAATTTTTTAATTTTTGATGGCCATTCTATAAGGCAAATATTTCCTGAATAAAAATACTCTTCACAGCCCATTTCTAAAGCCTCTACTTCATCTTTAATTCTGTAAAAATCGAAGTGGTAAAATGTTTCTCCTTTTCCATCTTCATACTCATTTACAAGACTATAAGTGGGGCTATTGATTAAATCTTCTGACCCAAGGCTTTCTGCGATATGTTTTATTAAAGTGGTTTTCCCAACTCCCATCTCTCCTTCAAACAACCAAATTTTATGTTTGCTAGAAAAATCTAAAATTTTTGTAGCAATATCCTTAAGGTCAAAAACTGAAGAACTGTTTAATGTCAGGGTATCCATTAAGTAAAAAAAAGCTGTCCATTTTTAAAAACATGTAAAAATGTATTTCTTAAATCAAAAAATGAAATTTAGTAAATGTTCTTTTATTAAAATAAGTAATTTATAAAATAAAATATAATAAAGTTTCCCTAAACTAAATGCATCCATAATTGATTTTATGTAATTAAAATACAAAAAAAATGAGGGAAAAGAAATCTACAAAAGATATTGTTATCTTCCTTAAACAACAAAACCAGCTCAATGAAAGGGCTGGTTTTTTAGGTTTGAAGAATTACTTTAGTAAATCACGGGAAATGACTATTTTTTGTATTTCACTGGTGCCTTCACCAATGGTGCAAAGTTTACTGTCCCTATAATATTTTTCTACGGGATAATCTTTAGTAAATCCATATCCCCCAAATATCTGAACCGCTTCGTTGGCAACCCATACTGCTGTTTCCGAAGTATGATATTTTGCCATGGCTGATTCCTTGGTTACACTTTTCCCTTTATTCTTTAACTCGGCTGCATTATAAGTCAATAATTTAGCGGCCTCCACTTTTGTAGCCATTTCAGCCAGTTTGAAGGAAATTCCCTGATAGGAGGAAATAGGCTGACCGAACTGGTGTCTTTCTTTCGAATACTCAATGGAATGTTCTAATGCTCCCATGGCAATTCCTAATCCAAGAGCGGCAATGGAAATTCTTCCTCCATCCAACACTTTAAGGGATTGTTTAAATCCATAGCCTACATTGCCAAGAATATTGCTTTTATGAACCATACAATTATCAAAAATGAGTTCTGTAGTTTCAGAAGACCTCATTCCCATTTTATCTTCTTTTCTTCCTGAATAAAAACCATTGGTTCCTTTTTCAATTACAAAAGCTGTGGCGTTATTTGATTTTCCCACTTCTCCGGTTCTGGCAATTACTACTGCTACATTCCCACTTTTTCCATGGGTAATAAAATTTTTGGCTCCGTTGAGTACCCAATAATCTCCATCCTCTTTGGCTACTGTTTTCATGTTTCCTGCGTCAGAACCGGTATTGGGTTCTGTAAGTCCCCAGGCACCTATCCATTCCCCGGAAGCAAGTTTAGGCAACCATTTTTGTTTTTGTTCTTCATTGGCAAATTGTAGGATATGTCCTGTACATAAAGAGTTATGGGCAGCCATGGATAAGGCAATTCCCGGATCGAATTTGGCAAGTTCAGCAATGGCAGTTACGTATTCATGATAGGAGAAACCTGATCCTCCATAAGTTTCAGGAACTAATACGCCCAGCAATCCTAACTTTCCTAATTCTTTAAAAACACTGACTGGGAAAATTTGCTGGTCATCCCATTCTTTCCTGTATGGTTCTATGTGGACTTCTGCAAATCCCCTAACCATCTGGACAATCATTTCATTGGTTTCTTTTTCAATTGTGTGCATGTTGTATTGTGTTGTTTTGGTTATTTTATTGGTAAAAGTTAAGTGATTATATCGAGATTTTTATTAGGAATTTATATTTCCTTTCAGAAAAATTTATGAAATGATTTAGCGACCTTTTTATTTTTAATTTCTTAATATTTAATACCGCTAATATGATACTTAAATAACTCAACCTTAATTCTTTATTAACTGGTTTTGCAAGCAGATTTGTTTCGTGTTATTATTTAAATCTTGTTAATTTTTCCCTTGTATTGGAATAATCCTTTTTAGTCTTAAAGGATCAATATTTTCTTCCCTTCCAAACCACCTTTATTGGTGTTATTAAACATATAAGTGTAGCCATAGAAATGAAGGAATTGTAAATTTCATAGAAGCCGAGGGCAAAGAAATTGACTTTTAGTTGGAGGAGTTTGTAATTGCGAATGATTACGAACCATTGAGCAAGTATTTTAAAGCTTAATAGTATAAGACCTAGCTTCGGGAAAAACAGAAACAGGAAAATAAACAAGGGGAAAAATAATAACTGTAGGAATAAAGGAAGCGTAATAAACCAGGGTAGTCTAATAGCGCCTTTTGCCCAACGTTTTCTTTGAAGGAGAAGTTGAAGAATTGATTCAGCTGGTAAAGAGGCTGCCAAAATTTCTTTCGTTTTCATCTGTTTAAATTCCCATCCTTTTTTTACAATTTGATGAAAAATTTCAAAATCTTCAGTAACAGAAAAAGGGATATTTTCATAGCCTCCAACATCCTGGTAAGCTTTTTTTGTAATTAGCATATTGTTTCCCAGGGTGGTAACCGGAATTTTTAAATCAGTTGCCAGTTTAATGAGTGATAAGGCAATCGTCCAATCATAGGCTTGAGCGTATTCAAAAAAGCTTTTTCCCTTAATTGTAGTAAACCCGGTAATTATTCCAGTTTTTGGAGAAATATTATTGACAAGCTCTCTTAGCCATGATTTCTCAACTTCAATATCCGCATCTGTAAAACAATATAAATCTCCTTTGGCAAAGTGAGCAATTTGCGCCAATACATTGGCTTTTCCTTTTTGCTCCTTAATACTTGTGGAAATATTTTTCAGGAAAAAGTTGGGCTTATTTTTTATGTAATCATTAATAATAGTTTCAGAATTATCCTCCGATTGGTCATTTCCAATAATTACTTCAAAAAGTTCAGCCGGGTAGTTTTGTTGAAACAGGCTTTCCAGACAATCCTGAATACAATTTTCCTCATTTCGTACGGCTATTAATATGCTAATTTTAGGCAGATTTTTATTCTTAATAGCATCCAATTTATTCTTCAAATAGAAATATTTATTCTTTATTGTAACTTTGCGGCTTGGAATTTAGCAAAGAGGAATTGTAACAGGGTGAAATTAATCTAAAATTATTTAACCCTAAAATTTCCTCAAAAAATTAAATTACCACTACTAAAATGGAAACAATTTACGAGTATAAAAGGCTTGAAGATTTCTGTAAGGAAGTATTCATGAAAATGGGATGTAGTGCCGAAGATGCTGCTTTGGCTTCGGATGTATTAATAAATGCAGACTTAAGAGGTGTAGATTCCCATGGAGTGGCAAGGTTAATTGGTTATGTGAGATTGTGGGAGAAGGACAGAATTAACCCAACGCCAAATATAAAGGTAGTCCATGAAACACCAAGTACAGCCACCGTTGATGGAGATGCCGGTTTAGGTTTAGTAGTTGCTCCAAAGGTGATGAAGTTGGTTATGGAAAAGGCTGAAAAGGTAGGATCAGGTTGGATTTCCGTGAAAAATTCAAATCATTTTGGAATAGCCGGATATCATGCTATGAAGACATTATCCAAAGATATGATCGGAATGGCGATGACGAATGCAAGTCCTTTAGTTGCTCCTACATTTTCTAAGGAGAGGCTTTTAGGTACTAATCCTATTGCCGTAGCTATTCCTACAGATAAACAACCTCCCTTTGTAGCAGATTTCGCAACTACAACTGCGGCTAATGGAAAATTGGAAATATTACAACGAAAAAACACAGAAACACCAACAGGTTGGGTTCAGGATAAAGATGGTCAGCAAAGTACAGATCCATATGCGGTAAAAAATGGTGGAGCTTTATTACCTTTAGGAAGTGACAGAGAAAGAGGGAGCCATAAAGGATATTGCCTGGGATCTATTGTAGATATTTTTTCGGCTGTTTTTTCAGGAGCCGGATATGGACCATGGGCTCCGCCTTTTGTAAGTTTTTTACCGCTTCCAGAAGATCCTGTAGGTGAAGGACTAGGACATTTTTTAGGTGCTATGAGAATTGACGGCTTCAGACCAGCTGATGAATTTAAATATCATATGGATAATTGGATTGACAGGTTTAGAAATGCTACTCCAGTTGAAGGTAAGGAAAGGGTACTTATTCCTGGAGATCAGGAAAGGGAAATGGAAATTATTCGTAAAGAACAGGGAATTCCATTATTAAAACCTGTTGAAGAAGACTTAAAATCACTTGCTTCAAAGTTTAATTTAAAATTTTGAGAGGTAATAAGAAGAACTAATAGTTCCTTAGGGATAAATTATTGGCATATCACAATCAGATATATATTAAAAATAGAGATTATTTAACACAATTTAAATTTAGGGAGTAATGAATGCATATATGTTTCCAGGGCAAGGTGCTCAGTATGTTGGGATGGGTAGAGAATTATATAAAACATCTGCGAAAGCAAAAGGATTATTCGACAAGGCCAATGAGATATTAGGGTTTTCAATCACAGATTTAATGTTTGAGGGAGCTGATGAAGATTTGAAACAGACTAAAGTAACTCAACCTGCAGTATTTTTACATTCTGTAATCGTGGCATTGACATCGGAGAATTTCAGTCCTGATTTAGTAGCGGGACATTCTTTGGGGGAATTTTCTGCTCTGGTTGCTAATAATGCCTTAAGTTTCGAAGATGGTTTAACTCTTGTTTCACAACGTGCTGCAACAATGCAAAAAGCCTGTGAATTAAAACCATCTACGATGGCTGCCATATTAGGATTAGAAGATGAAGTAGTTGAAAAAATTTGCACTGAAATAGATGAGGTTGTAGTGCCTGCGAATTACAATTGTCCAGGACAGCTGGTGATTAGCGGATCTATTGAAGGAATAGAAAAAGCATGTGAAAAACTAAAAGAAGCAGGAGCTAAAAGGGCTATGGTTTTAGCAGTAGGTGGTGCTTTTCATTCTCCTTTAATGGAGCCAGCCAGAGAAGAATTAGCTATAGCCATTGGTAATACTCAATTTAGTAATCCAATTTGTCCTATTATTCAAAATGTGGATGCTGATAGTTATAGTGACCCTGAAAAAATAAAAGAAAATCTTATTTCCCAATTGACTTCTCCAGTTAGATGGACTCAATCAGTTCAAAAAATGATTTCATTGGGGGCTGATAAATTTATTGAGTGTGGACCTGGAAAGGTTTTACAGGGACTCGCCAAAAAAATTGACAGGGGAGTAGAAGCCACAAGCGCATAACCCTCAAAGAGGCTTTTCAAATACTGAAAAGCCTCAATCATTTATTGCGATTTTCTTTTTTTTAAGCCATAGATAACATCTGGCCTGAATCATGGAATGAATCCAAAACAGCTTCAAGAGAGCTATTATAAACAGGTTTTTTTAAGCAGTAATCAACACCATTTTCCATCATTCCGATTCTTTCAGCTTCAAGTGTTGATGAGGAAACACCAATTACCTTTACTCTTTCCTGTCCACTTTTCTCCAGTTGTTTCAATTTTTCTTTGATATCCTTTCCTCCAGAAATGGATATACTACTATTGATAAAAAGAATTGAATATTTTTTTTCAGCTAATTTTTTAATTACTTCTGTAGCATTAGATACAATTTCAGCATGCCAGCCATTTCTTTCTAAGAGTAATTTGAAATATGCACCATCTATTGTTTTTGGCTCCGCAATGAGGGCTAATTTGTTTCTTCCCATTAGATTAAATTTAAATTTTGAGAAATTGGTGGTGATCAATTAATGGTAGTGGAAACAAGATTTTAGATCCTGTTTTGTAGGATTGATTTGGTAATAATCACTAACGGAAATACCCAATAGGAGTTATTATTAGCTGAAAAATAAAAAAATCTTAAATGTAAGGTTTTATAAAGATGATGAAAGTTTTATCTATTAAAAAAGATGGATAAAAAGCGTTTCAAACTAATAATATTATTTTTACAATAGATTTTAAAATAGGGGGCCATTTACAAAACATTTAGTTGAGGTATACACCGTATTTCTCATCGTTTTCTAGCTCAACTGTTACATGTTCATTGATGGTAGTTGATAATGAATAGCCTACAAAATCAGCAGAAATAGGAAACAGTCTGAAGGCTCTGTCAATTATTATAGCCACTTGGAGTTTTTTAATTTTGGTATTAAGGAAAGGGTTTAAACTATAGGCAAGAGTTCTTCCAGTATTTAATACGTCATCAGCTACTATTACTGTTTTATTTTTTAATTTAGCAACATCACAATCAAGACTAACTTCACTTTGCATAGGAAGATCTTTATTTAGTTTCACCTTTACTAATAGGGCTTTTATGGGAGAAATTCTTTCAATTTCCTGTTTCAGAATATCTGCGAAAATATAGCCGGTATCGTAAATCCCAGCTATGATAATTTCCTCTTCTTCAAAATTATGTTCATAAATTTCAAAGGCTATTCTTTTAATTTTTCGTAATGTTTCCTCTTTATTTAAAATCCTGTTTTGAAGATTCTGCATATTTTTCTAGAGAATTTTTATTCACCGGAATTTAATCGCGGTTTTTCCTTAATTAGGTGATAAATTAATAAGCATCTGGAAATTAGCTATTTATAATGTATGAATCGCCATTTCTTATACTATTTTATTTACTACCCGAAAATTAAGCATAATTAATCAAAACAGGTATTTTGAAGGAGTAAGAAATATGAGTAAAAAAATAATTATTTTTTACTCATCAATTTCCTATAAAGTTTTTTTATGAATTATTAGCCTTTTTAGAGTTTGTGGTTTTCAGGAGTATTAACATGTCCTTTTTCATATTGCATAATGATAAAAGTTGCTAAAAATCCAGAAGCTATTCCTTCCACTTCAATAGTTACCATAATAGAAAAAGGATCAAGATAAGTGCCTAGTGGTACTTTGTCTTTTATCCACATCATAAATTCCACATCTATAAAAGCGAGGTAGAAAAAGATAAAAATAGCAAATGTGGTAACTCCTATGGCTGAAGTAATAAAGCCTACCCTCAAACCTTCAAAGTATCCGAAAGTTTCAGGGTTGTGCTTTAAACTTTGATGGATAGAAAAAGCGACTCCTCCTATTAGAATGAGAAAGTTAAATACTCTCAGTTCAACAATATCGTGCATTCCTATTAACTTCATGAATAGAAAATAAAAAACAAATCCAGCTGCCATGAGCAAACCGTACTTTCTGATAATTGGATTCTTCATATCTCAATACTTTTTTATTAAAAAAATTATAAAGGAAGTAGTAATGTTAATTTAGGATTTTAACAAGAAATTATTACCTTTAATCGGTTGTGAGCAGGGACAAAAAATGAGGCGGATTTAATAGAATTTTTATTTATTGAATTTTAATCCATCCACAAATATTTACTTCTTAAACACAGAAGGCACTAAATAGTTTTTTGAAGTTAGGAAAGTAGCAGGTGATTAGGGAGTTAGTTCATTATTAAAATTGTAATTAAATAATAATTTCCAATAAAGATAAACTTCTTTGGTATGGTACTTCTTTATAAAAAACTTCTGTAATTCAGGATATAATTTAGTGATTAAGAGCATAAAATACAAGAAGATTACTTACTGAAATTAAACTTTCACCATGGCGAAATCTAAAATAAAGAGCAAGATAAGAAAAAGAGAGATTAAAAAGAAACAGATAAGCCAATCCTTATTAGTAGAAGTGGCATGGGAGGTATGTAACCAGGTAGGAGGAATTTATACGGTAATACGATCCAAAGTTCCTAGTATGGTTAACATTTGGGGAGAAAAGTATTGTTTGGTGGGACCATATGTCCACAATTCTGTTGCTATTGAGTTCGAACCAATTGAAAATCACAACGATCCCTTTTGCATTGCTACTACAAAACTAAGGGAACAAGGAGTGGAAGCATATTATGGAAGATGGTTGGTTACTGGCCGACCCAAAGTGGTACTATTAAATCCTTATAGTATAATGGACAGGCTTGGGGAAATAAAATATGACCTATGGGAAAATCATGGGATAGAAACTCCAGATGGGGATTTTTTATTGAATGATATTGTTGCTTTCGGGTTTATGGTAAAGTTGTTTTTTGCCGCCCTCTCTAATCCTGAAGTAACAGAAAAGCAAATAATAGGACATTTCCATGAATGGATGGCAGGAACACCAATTCCGGCTATCCGAAAGGAAAATATTAATGTTACCACGGTCTTTACCACACATGCGACAATGTTGGGTAGATTCCTGGCCATGAACGACCCGCTTTATTATGATTATATCGCATTTTATGATTGGGCCAAAGAGGCCAAACATTTTAATATAGAAGCAAAGGTAAAAATAGAAAGGGCTGCTGCACATGGATCACATGTTTTTACTACTGTTAGTGAAGTGACTGCTAATGAGTGTCTGCATCTTCTGGGAAGGAATCCTGATGTGATCTTGCCAAATGGACTAAATATTGAACGCTTTGCAGTTTTGCATGAAGTGCAAAATTTACATCAATCTTATAAAGAACAGATTCATGAATTTGTTATGGGTCATTTTTTCCAGAGTTATCCTTTTGATCTGGACAATACCCTTTACTTTTTTACTTCAGGAAGATATGAGTATAAAAATAAAGGATTTGATATTACCCTGGAGGCATTGGCAAGGTTGAATTGGAAGATGAAAGAGGCTGATATTAATACCACAGTCGTTATGTTCTTCATTACCAAGCAACCATTTCATAGTATTAATCCGGAAGCTTTGGAATCCAGGGCTATGATGAAAAAAATTAGGGATACCTGTGAAGCTATTGAAAAACAGGTTGGAGATAAGCTTTTTTATGCAGCAGCAGTAAATCCTGAAAATAAACTTCCTTCCCTAAATGATTTTGTTGATGATTACTGGAAATTAAGGTTAAGAAGAACGCTTCAGGCATGGAAATCTTCAAAATTACCATTGGTAGTAACCCACAATTTAATTAATGAAAATGACGAAATTATAAGCTTTATAAGAAATGCAAATCTTGTAAACAACTATGAAGATAAAGTGAAATTGGTTTACCATCCTGATTTTATTTCGAATACGAATCCACTATTTGGAATAGATTATGATGAATTTGTAAGGGGTTGTCATCTTGGTGTTTTCCCGAGCTATTACGAACCATGGGGTTATACTCCACTGGAATGTATTGCGAGAGGAGTGCCAACTCTCACAAGTGATTTATCTGGCTTTGGTGATTATGTATTAAAAAATATAGAAGATGCAGAAAGAAACGGAGTTCAGGTGATTAACAGACGATTTAGAGATTATGATGAGTCTGCAAATCAGTTGGCTGATCTGATGTTTAAGTTTGTGACTTCTTCTAGAGGAGACAGGATTCTTCAAAGAAACAGGGTTCAGCGATCTGCGGAGACTTTTGATTGGGAGAATTTATCCACTTTTTATGATAGGGCCTATAGTTTGGCACTTGAAAGGCATTATGGTAAAGAAGAAGTGAAAAATAATTCAAAATAAAAAAAAATAAAATCTACATTTAATTTCTCCAATGTGAAAATTCTTTTATGAAGGGATTTTTTTGATCGAAACATTACTTTTTTGAGAAACGCTAATTTGAAGTCAGTTTATATAATTATGGGCGAGTGCATGCTCTTTCGCCAATTGAAGATCTTTAAGTAATAATAAATTAATATTTCTTTTAGCTAATTTCTTGGCAATATTATTTATTATCAACCTTCTTCCATGCGAACCAACATCTCTAATATAAATAGCAAGTACTCTTTCCGGATGATTAATGGCAATCTGACTATAGATTTCAGCGTCCTTCTGCCCGCTATCTCCAATAAAAATAAATTTTAAATGAGGATAAATGGCTAATATTTTTCTAATACTTTCCATTTTATGACCATGCTTTTTCATACCTGACTTCCATACTTTAAAAAAATCTTTATTAATCTTATTCAAGAAAAATACACCTCTGGGAAAACCTTGAATCTTGCAAAAACTAACTAACAGATTATATAAATTCCATTGGCTGCTGGAAACAAAAAAAAATGGATTTTGGATAGAAGTGTTTTTTCCTGTTTGGAGGTTATTATAAAAAGCTGCCGTTCCTTTAAAAGATTTTCTTGACATCATATCTTTCCAGAACATTTGCCTTAGTTTTAAAAGCGTACTGGTGGAATAGGAAATTAAAAAAGTATCATCGATATCTGATATTATTCCATATTCGCTTCTAGGGTTTGGAATTAATATTTCCCCTACGTAAACCTGCTCTCTGGCATTTGGGAAAATATCTACCAAAAATTTAAGGTAGATTTTATGCCAATTTTTGTGAGAAGAAGGTAGACTAGGGTTTTTTATTTTTAGTTCAAAAAAGCCGTCCCTACCTGAAATTACCTTATATTTTTTTTCTAAGAAATTTACTTCTAACTCAATTCCAGATACACCATTTTCGCTTAAACTTTCCATCATTGTGAGGAAGTTTTTAAAAGGACTAATTCGATGTTTTTCTTTTCTGGAGTTAAAGGACTTAACTACCCTTCCAGTAATAAAAACTTCTTCATCATTCCCAAAACCCCTATAGACCTGAATAAATGGGTGGCCAAATTCATTTTTTAACTTTCTGACTAAAAACATTTTTAGATTAGGTCAGTATGTTTATTCTCAGGAAAAATCTTATCTGGAATTAAACAGATAAAGCACTTTTTTGCTCAACTTACTTTAATCCTCTTTTAGTTTAATAGTTTGATTTCTTAAATAAAAATCAGCTATTACTAAAGCTGCCATTGCTTCTACAATGGGTACTGCTCTGGGAACCACACAAGGGTCATGTCTGCCTTTTCCGGAAACTACAGAAGGATTTCCTTCTATATCAATACTTTCCTGGTCTTGCATAATAGTGGCCACAGGCTTAAAAGCTATTTTACAATAAATATCCTCTCCATTGGAAATTCCTCCCTGAACTCCACCAGAATGATTAGATTTAGTTTTGATCTTTCCATCTTTAGTGGTATAAAATAAATCGTTGTGGTCCGATCCTTTCATTTTAATACCCTGAAAACCACTACCATATTCAAACCCTTTTACGGCATTTATACCCAGCATGGCTTTACCCAACTCAGCATGGAGTTTATCAAAAACAGGTTCCCCCAAACCCACTGGGACATTTTTAATGACACAACTCACCACACCACCAATGGTATCTCTGTTTTTTCTGATATCATCAATTACCTCAATCATTTGGTCAGCCTTTTCAGGGTCAGGACATCTGACTATATTATTTTCGATTTCCGAAAAATCCAGTTTGGAATAATCCTCATCAACTATTATATCTGCCACCTGAGATACGTATGCAGTAACTTCTATTCCCAAAGTTGCTAAAAATGATTTAGCTAAAGCTCCCGCAGCTACTCTCGCCAATGTTTCCCTGGCAGAACTTCTCCCTCCTCCTCTATAATCCCTTACACCATATTTTTCTTGGTAAGTAAAATCGGCATGTGAAGGTCTGTATTTATCTTTAATATGGGAATAGTCTTTACTTTTTTGATCCTGGTTAAAAACTACCATCATTATTGGAGTACCTGTAGTTTTTCCCTCAAAAACTCCAGAAAGAATTTCTACTTTATCATGTTCCTTTCTTTGTGTAGTTATTTTGGATTGACCAGGTTTTCTCCTAGTTAATTCTTTTTGAATAAAATCCTCATCCACTTCTAATCCAGATGGGCAACCATCTACAATTACGCCTACACCTTTCCCATGGGATTCTCCAAATGTGGTTATCTTAAATATTCGTCCGTATGAATTCATTTCTTATTCTAAAGTTTTATAAGATAATTGGGTGATAATGAACTGAATTATACATTTAATATGTTCCACTACAGTCCAATTTAATTCTAATCACCAATTATCAAATTGGTTTTCACGCCTTATTCTCGAAAATATCTGCAAAATTACTAGTATAATCCTAATCTTTTAGAATTGGGACAGATAAAATAATTTTTGAGTAATAGATAGGATAATTCTTTTGGTGATAAATTAGAATATTCATTGGTAAAAATAGAAAAATATAGAATTAGTTTGGGTTAAAAATAAAAAATAGGTTAAAATATCAATCTTAGTTTTAAATGAAATTAGTCTAATATAGTTGTGGGGAATTGGATTGGTAGTGAACTTTTTTTAGAAGGATCATGTAAATTTCTGAAAAAATGATTTTTCTCATATAAATGATAACCTTAAAATAATTATTTTTGAAGTTAAAATAATTCTAAATTAAGAAATAAACACACAAAACGCTTACAATCAAAAGTCTAAAGCAATACTTTTGCAGAAGTTAACCTCAGAGTGGATTATGCAGAACCAATTCAAAGCAGTATCAATATCTTATAAAAATGCTCCATTAAGTATAAGAGAGAGAATTTCTCTTACTGAAGGAGAGTCCCAATCTATTTTAATTAAATTAAAAGAAGTATTGGATATTCCTGAAGCATTTGTATTGTCAACCTGTAACCGAACTGAAATCTATTATTCAGGTGCTGAAGATCAGTCAGAATCAATAATAAAATTATTGCTCGCTGAAAAAGCGCTCACTGATGAATTTCCTACCATATCCACTTATTTCCAAATTCTTGATGAGCAGGATAATGCAATTGAGCACTTATATTATGTTTCTATGGGCTTGGAATCTCAAGTAGTAGGAGATTTGCAAATCAGTAATCAAGTTAAGCGTGCCTATCAACAATCTGCAGATTTGGAAATGGCTGGTCCATTTTTACACAGATTGATGCATACTATCTTTTTTACCAATAAGCGAGTGGTTCAGGAAACTGCATTTCGGGATGGAGCCGCTTCTGTTTCCTATGCAGCGGTGGAACTGGTTGAAGAACTTACTTTTGAAAAAGCGAATCCGAAAGTATTAGTTGTTGGGGTTGGAGAGATTGGCACAGATGTAGTAAAAAATCTGGTCGATTCTGAGATTTCAGAGATCACGATTACAAACAGAACATTTGAAAAAGCTCAAAAACTTGCCACCGAATGTGGTTTCAAAGTAGCTGATTTCAATAATATTTGGAGTGAAGTACAGCAGGTTGATGTGATTATTAGCTCTGTGGCGGATAAAACTCCATTTTTCAGTGCTGAAAAAATCAGTGATATAGATATTGACTCTTATAAAATATTTATCGATTTATCAGTACCAAGAAGTATAGATAAATATGCCGAAAGTATACCTGGTGTTATCGTTCATAATGTGGATGATATAAACAATAGAGCAACTCAGGCATTGGAAAAAAGAAAAGCTTCTATTCCCGCTGTTAAAGCCATTATTCACGAATCTATTCTTGAGTTTTCGAATTGGTCGAAGGAAATGGTTTTTTCCCCAACCATCCAAAAACTTAAAAATGCTTTGGAGCAAATCAGACAAGATGAGCTTTCTAAATACATGAAGCAACTGGATGAAAAAGAGTATAAAAAGGTAGAAAAAATAACAATGAATATGATGAATAAAATCATCAAATTACCAGTTCTTCAGTTGAAAGCTGCTTGTAAAAGGGGAGAGGCAGAAACTTTAGTGGATGTGTTAAACGATCTTTTTAACCTGGAAGCCAAAAAGGAATCCAAATAAATTCCCGTCTAAATAATTCCCTTTTTTATCTCCATGGAAAATACTCTGCTTTCTGATTTTAGCTACATTTTATTATTTATAGTTGGTGCTATTGTTTTTCTTGTAGGAGGATTAATTACAGCCTGGATTATAAGACCAAGCCGACCAAATGAGGAAAAGCAAACTTCCTACGAATGCGGAGAAGATCCTGTGGGAAATGCCTGGGGACAATTTAATATCCGGTTTTATATTGTTGCATTAATTTTTGTTCTTTTTGATGTAGAAATTATTTTTCTATTTCCATGGGCAACAGTTTTTGGACAGGCTTCTTTAGTGGAACTCACTTCAGGAATTTGGGGCTGGTTTGCTATTTCAGAAATGTTTGTATTTATATTTATCCTTACTCTAGGACTGGTTTATGCTTGGAAAAAGGGTTATTTGGATTGGGTGAAACCAGAATCAAAAACCAAAGATTTTGATTCTAAAGTTCCTTATTCACTTTATGAAAATATAAATGAAAAATATACAGTAACTTCTGGTAAAGTGAAATAAGATAATTCCAAGTTTTTACCTTTTAGCAAGCCTGATTATTTCAATTTCTTCTTTATTACAATATCCAGAATCTATCATAAAAACTTCTATCCAATCCAATACTCCGGGATCAATTCCGAAACTTTTGTAGTTGTGAATATTGGATATTATCATAGATTTATCCTCTTCCAGGTTTTTGCTATAACCTAACCATTTAGGTGTATAATATTGAATGGAAAAACGCAAGAATCTGATTTCTATATCCTTTGGTGAAAGTGTTACAGCTTCATTGAGCATATCCATTGACCTGCTAAGGTATTTCAGCTTAGTAATTGGGTTGAAACAGGATTTGGCTTCCAATGCTTTGGCTCCTCCCATATAGGCCAATAATTTTGGAGAATCCATTTTTTCCTTTTCAATTAAACCAATTAAATCATCAACTTTATCCTCCTGCTGAACGGCTTCATTAAAAAGGATTCTAATTTCTGGTAAAGTGCTCTGCTGGGAAAATGAAAGAAATGAATTAAAAAAAAAGAAAATAAAAACAGAAGAAAGGGTTTTGACCCTAATGTCAGGATTGATAAAACCTGTAATTAGGTTTAAAATTGACTTCAAATGATAGCCTACCCAAAATCTTTTTTCCCGCACAGTATTGCTATTAATTCATTTGTGTAATTTTTTTATTCAAGAGCATGCTCTATAAAACTAATTTAACAAAAGAAAACTGAAATAAATCCAAATTGCTAGAATCTTTTAGATTACCATTAATAAATCAAATTAAAAAATAAAACTGCTCTTGTATCAGATAACAAGAAATTTTCCTATAAAGAATTATTGGATAACTCAAGAAAAGCAGCTTGTTTTTTTACTCAATGAGCTATTTTCAACTCCTTTATATAAAGGAGTTCAGATTTTATCAGTTGATGATGTTTTGGAAAGTGAAACTGAAGGAACCCTACCTGAAATTTATGTAAAAGGACCAATGATATTTGGTTACAAGATATCAGCGCTAGAAATTGAGGATGTGTTATTGAGTTCATTCGGAAATAAAAGAATGTGGGATAATTGGAATTGAAGATGGGGAGTGGGGAAGAAAAAAATTATGCTGCCTTGGTAACAAATGGAAGTGTAAAACCAGAGACTGAAAAACTTAAAAAATGGTTGAAAAACTTCCTGCTGAGTTTTAAAATCCCAATAGGTTTTATTGAAATAGAAAAAATGTACCGAAATGTAATGGGAAAGATTACAAAGAATAAATTGAGGGAAATAATATTAAAGAGAAATACATAAAAACCAATAGATTAATTGAATTGCTAATTTTTTCCAAAGGTCTGCTTGCAAATTTCCAATATTTTGCTTAATTTAATAAACGCTGGAAAACGTTTTGAACCAGCCTTACCTGTATAAACCCACTCTATCAAGTAAAATATGTTAATGAAATAAACTTATTAAGACCATGAATTTTACACCCAGAAAAGAAGAAACCACCAATGCTAAAAAAGGTTATCAATTCGAATCCATAGAAAAATATATGGATAAAAATGAGGTGACCTTATCGGATTCTATGACAATCGTTGATGCTTGTGAACTAATAATTAAGCATAAACTCACTGGTTCGCCTGTATTGGATAAGGATAGAAATATTGTTGGAATGCTTACTGAAAAAGATTGTTTAAGACTTATTCTAGAAAGCTCTTATAATAATATGCCTATGCAGAATAAGAAAGTTTCCGAATACATGTCCAAAAATGTAAAAACAGTTAGCACAGAAAATGATTTATTAGATGTTGCCAATCAATTTTTGAATTCCCATTTCAGAAAATATCCTGTAGTTCATAATGGTAAACTAGTTGGTCAGGTAAGTAGAAGAGATATTTTGAGAGCTGCTATGGATTTGAAAAGGACTACCTGGTAGGATTGAATAGAAGCTGATTACAGTAAGATAACTGGTTGAACGTTGGGCTACAGAATCCCCACTTCAACCATTTTATTTTAGAACTCGTTATAAGAAATTACAGGAGCGGTATTCCCACCATCATGATTTTTGATTATCTTGGTATTATCAACAAAATAGAATTAAATGGGTCCGGAAATAATGGTAATTGTTATTGTTGCGATAGTTAGTGGAACTATTGTAAAAATGAGACGATTGCAAATTGAAAAAGAAAATGGAATTTCTCCGAGTAAAGGAGATCGTCCTTATAAGCATTTTAAAAGAAATGGATCCAATGTTAATTTAAAAGCATTGGAAGAAATGAATAAAAGGTTGGAAAACCTCGAAACTATTGTAGTGGGAGGGGAAATTGATTCCTTGCCTTCCAGCTCCACAGAAATGGAGCTTAGGAACCAAATTTCCATGCTTTCCAGAAGAATAGAAGAATTGGAAAATGAAAGAAAGAGTGTATAATGACTCTCTTTCTTTCACTTATTTTAATTAGCTCTTAATTCTGCAACAGTCAACCAAGCCATTAGTCCTGCACCAGTTTCCAGCGCATTTTCATCGATATTAAACGTAGGAGTATGAACCCCTGAGGTAATGCCTTTGGCTTCGTTTCTAGTTCCTAATCTGTAAAAGCAAGCATCAACCTGTTGGGAGAAAAAAGAAAAATCCTCTGCAGCCATCCAGATATCAAGATCGATTACATTTTTCCTTCCCATAAAGTCAATAGCTGCTCCTTTAAGTTTTCGGGTTAATTCCGGATGATTCGTTAAATATGGATAGCCATGTTTGATATCAAAATCTACAGATCCGCCCATTCCCTCAGCAATTCCGGTAGCAATACTTACCATCCGTTTTTTTGCTTCAGCCCTCCATTCTTCATTTAGAGTTCTGAAAGTTCCTTCGACTTTTACTTCATTAGGGATAATGTTTGTGGCGCCATCAGCACGTAGTTTTCCAAAAGAAAGGACTGAAGGAATCTTAGGACTGGCATTTCTACTCACAATTTGCTGAAGTGCTACCAAAATATGGGAAGTAATTAAAATTGGGTCAACCAGATTTTCAGGCATGGCAGCATGCCCTCCTTTCCCTTTTACCGTTATATAAATTTCATCTGCACTGGCCATATACATACCTTCTCTAAAACCAACTGTGCCAACAGGTAAAAGTGGCATCACATGTTGCCCAATAATTCCTCCCGGCTTAGGATTCTCTAATACGCCATCTTTTATCATTAAAGAAGCTCCTCCGGGAATTTTCTCTTCTCCTGGTTGAAAGATCAATTTTACAGTTCCTTCAAACCCCTCTTTTACTTCAGTGAGAATTTTAGCAGCACCCAGTAGGGAAGAAGTATGAACATCATGTCCACAAGCATGCATTACCCCTTCATTTTTAGATTTATAAGGAATATCATTTGCTTCTATGATGGGTAATGCATCCATATCTGCCCTTAATGCAACCACTTTACTTTCAGGATTTTTACCTTTAATTAAAGCCACCACCCCTGTCCCGGCAACACCTTCTGTAGGCTCTAAACCAAATGATTTTAGTTTATCGACTACAAATTTGGAGGTTTTATATTCTTCAAATGATAGTTCTGGATTTTCATGAAGATGCCTTCTGTTCTGTATAGTTTCTTCCAGGTTTTGCTTAGCTAGGTCTTTAATTTTATTAATCAATTCCATAAAGGTTATTTTTTGCAGTAAGCGATTGCTTTAAAATTCAAAATTAAGAATTACTGACTTAATAAGTACTTAACCTATAATTTTTATGGCTAGTTACTTAAGAAGGTAAGGCTACAAAAAAAGCCTTTAAAATACATTAAAGGCTTAAATTGATTTCTTTTTATATAGGTTAGACCGCAGCGCCATCCTTCATTTTTTCAGTGTTATTGGCAATCCGTAATTTCTCAATGAAATCCCCGATATCTCCATTCATTACTGAAGGCAGGTTGTAAACTGTGTGATTAATTCTATGGTCAGTTACCCTTCCTTGCGGATAATTATATGTTCTTATTTTATCTGATCGGTCGCCACTTCCTACCATTGATCTTCTTGCTGCCCCTACTTCCTCATTATGCTTAGCAAGTTCGATTTCATAAATTCTTGATCTGAGTACATTCAATGCCTTATCAAAGTTTTTTAATTGAGACTTTTGATCCTGGCATTGAGCAACAACACCAGAAGGTAAGTGGGTTAATCTTACAGCAGAATATGTAGTATTTACTGATTGACCACCAGGACCAGATGAACAATAGGTTTCCTTTTTCACATCATTC
>JAHQVQ010000163.1 GCA_019634305.1 Flammeovirgaceae bacterium
AGTTTCCTGAGTGTTGGCTGGAAATAACTTCCTGTTGAAGAAAATGTAATTAAAAAAAGAAAAAACCTGTTGTTGATTTCCCTCCAAACTGACCTCATAAAAAGCATGACGATTAATGGTTTCATTTCTTCTGATTAAGAGAAAAATTCCTAGTAATCTTGAAATGAATGAAAGAAGGGAAATGGAGAATCCGATTAAGTAACAAATGGTCATCCAATGACTTTTGAAGAATTTTTTTAAGGAAATTCCCTGATCTGAGTTTTCTGATTTAAAAGGCTTAAGGTTAGTTTCATTCGCCTCAAAAGGTTTATAATTTCCAGTCGGTGGAAGTTGTCTTTCTATTTCAAAATTATTTTCAGGTAGCTGTCGGATATCTTCCAGTGTATGTACCAGTTGATTAATATTCTCAGAAGGAGAAATCAATTCAACCTGAAAGATTTGAAAAGGCAGTACTAAGGAGAATAATATTGCCCCAAGCAAATAGACTCTATTCCAATGGAAAAAGGTAGTTTTCTTAAAAAGAAACTGATAAGGCAGATAAAGCACAAATAAGCACACAGCCAGTTTGAGGGAATAAAACAAAAATTCAATCATTTCCTTTTGGGGTAATTTGAAAAATTCTCAAAGTAGATAATGAGTAATATTTCTCTAAGTAAATAGAATATTTGGCTAATATAAAACTGAAAAAACAGTTTTGCAACTAAAATTTAAGTTTTATAACTTTGAATTCAGTTTTGTGTTAGCGAATTAAATTAATCACAAAAGAGAAAGGTAAGGGTTACCGCTATACCTGAAGCCCAAATCCTTTTAATATATTTCTGGCAACTACAGATTTATGCACCTCATCCGGACCATCATAAATTCTGGCGCCTCTTTCATGCCTGTACCAAAAAGACAGTACCAAATCATCGGTGATTCCCAATGCCCCATGAGTTTGAATGGAACGGTCTAGTACTTTCTGCAAAATATCTGCTACAAAAAACTTAATTGTGGAAATTTCATTTCTTACTGCTTTTGCCCCAGATTTTTCCATTTCATAAGCAGTATGTAAAACCATTAATCTGGCGGCATTAATTTCTGCTCTGCTTTCAGCAATCCAGTTTTGAATCGTCTGCTTTTCTCCAAGTTTTACTCCTGGGGAAAGTTCTCTTTTTACTGCTCTCTGGCACATCATTTCAAAAGCCCTTTCACATATCCCAATCCAACGCATACAATGGTGGATTCTTCCAGATCCTAACCTTTCCTGCGCCAGGGCAAAACCTTGTCCTTCTTCCCCAATGAGGTTTTCTATGGGAACTTTGCAATCTTCATATTGAATTTCCGCATGGCTCAAATAACCGCTTCCTTTTTCCCCCATTATGGAAATATTTCTGACTAGATTGAAGCCGGCTGTGGTTGTTGGAACTATGATTAAACTGGCCCTTTGATAGGGTCTTGTAGCATTCGAATTGGTGACTGCCATAACAATGGCAAAGGCTGCACCGTCTGCTGCGGTGGTAAACCATTTGTGTCCATTTATAGTAAAGTTGCTGCCCTCTTTTATAGCCTGAGTGGCCATGAGAACAGGGTTTGAACCAGCAAATTCTGGCTCAGTCATAGAGAAACAACTTCTAATTTCACCATTCATTAATGGATTTAAATATTGCTCTTTTATATGGGCTGATCCATGATGAATCAATAATTCCATATTGCCAATATCAGGAGCCTGGCAATTGAAGATATAATGACCAAGTGGAGTATTAGCTAGTACTTCACTGATTTGGGCAAATTCTACCAGACTTAGTCCAAGCCCTCCAAGGTTTACCGGCAGATGAGGATTCCACCAGTCTTCCGATTTTACTTTATCTCTCAAACCATTTAAAAGAAGCTCTGATTCCTGGAAGGGTTTAGAAAGCATCGCACTTTCATGAGGAATTATTTCATCTTTTACAAATGAATATATTTTAGGAAGAAGATCTTTTACTTTTTCAGATTGAAATAATTGTGTCATTAAATTGATTTTTTGAGCATTTCCTTTTCTGAATTTAATAAAAAAATATTAAACTGAAATCTTCCTTCTTTCAAATAATGAATATTGCTTAGTGTAAAGAGGGAATATTGCTGAATCAAATTTAGTAGACCTTTTCCCTAATTCAGATATTAAAATTTCTGATTAAAAAAGCCCTTTATTCAACATTGTTAGTTTACTTTGCCCTGCAAAAATCACTATTAAATCAGTTACACGCCTTTCATTCGGATTAAAAATCGATGAAACAGTCCATGGCTGAGTTATCCTAGATATACCCAAAATAAATATTGAAAACATTTGTGGCACGACATGGGCTGAATCACAAATTTTAAAAAGATGAAAATAATAATTGCAGGAGCAGGGGACGTTGGTTTCCACCTCACCAGATTACTTGCTAATGAGGAACATGATATTGTTCTCATTGATACAAATAATGATAAATTGCAATATGCTTCAGATCACTTGGATGTGGTAACCGTGAAGGGAAAATCGACTTCACATTCTGTACTCACTGCAGCCAATGTAAAAGAAGCCGATTTATTGATCAGTGTAACTTCTTTTGAGGAAAATAACTTACTTACAGCTTTAATTGGTAAGCGAATGGGAGCCAAAAAAACCATTGCCAGGGTAAGCAACACAGAGTTTTTGATGGATAATCAGAAGTGGGATATGCAATATCTAGGAGTAGATGAGATCATTTCTCCGGAGGCATTGGCATCAAAAGAGATCAAAAGACTTTTACAGGAATCAGCCATTACCGATATTTTTGATTTTGAAAGGGGAAAATTATCGCTGATTGGAATAAGTATAGATGACGGAGATTTGTTGCATAATAAAACCCTTGAAGAAACTGCCCACCTCAACCCAGGATTTAATTTTATTACGGTCGCCATTTTAAGAAACCAGGAAACGATTATTCCAAGAGGAAATACCCAGTTTATGGTGAACGATCACGTCTATTATATTGCTTTGCCAGATGGAATTGAGAGGGTATTGAGGTTAACAGGGAAAAAACGATCAAAGATCAAGAATATAATGATTTTGGGAGGCAGTAAGGTTGGGTACCATACCGCTAAAGGCCTAAGTGAGAAATACAATGTGAAATTGATTGAAAAATCAAAGGAAAAGAGTTTTGAACTGGCTGACACCTTGGATAAAACTATGGTCATAAGTGGAGATGGCCGTGAGGTAGAACTTTTGGAGGAGGAGGGTATTGAAAATATGGATGCCTTTATTGCGCTTACTGGAAATTCTGAGACTAATATTATATCCAGTCTGGTAGCCAAAAATCATGGCGTGCCTAAAACTATTGCCCTGGTGGAAAATATGGATTATATCCACCTTTCCCAAAATATTGGGGTGGATACTATGATCAATAAGAAGCTAATTGCGGCAAGTTTTATATTCAGGTATATCAGAGAAGGGCAAGTGATCGCCATTACCAGTATTCATGGAGTGGATGCCGAAATACTTGAATTTGTAGTCAATAAGGATTCTAAAATCACTAAAAAACCATTAAAAAACCTGGAGTTTCCTAAAACTGCAATTGTCGGTGGTGTGATAAGGGATGGAAAGGGGTTGATTACCATGGGAGATTTTTGTTTTCAGGAGAATGACAGAGTAGTAGTACTTTCCAGGCCAGAATGTATTCACAAGGTAGAAGGATTTTTTAAATAATAACTTTCTAAGTTCCGAATCAAGCGAAAAGAGTAGATTTTTAATGAGATTTAATTTTAAAATAATAGTCAGTATTGTAGGGTTGCTACTCATTATCAATGGTCTCTTTATGATTCTGTGTCTACCTTTTTCTATTTATTTTGATGAAGGTGATTGGAAAGCATTATTAGTATCGGGTTTGCTTACCTATACTGTAGGCTTTACGATCTGGTTTCGCTACAAAGATTCAAAAGAAAAAGAACTTAAAAAGAAGGATGGATACCTTATTGTAACTCTGGGTTGGGTAGTGATGTCTGCATTTGGTGCCTTACCATTTATTTTCAGCGGAGCCATTCCCAATTATACTGATGCTTTTTTTGAAACCATTTCTGGATTTTCCACCACAGGAGCTTCCATTCTTACAGATATTGAAGCCGTTCCAAAAGGTATACTTTTTTGGAGAAGCCTTACTCAGTGGATTGGTGGGATGGGAATTATTGTACTTACCGTAGCAATTTTACCGCTTTTAGGTATTGGGGGAATGCAGCTTTTTGTGGCAGAAGCCCCCGGTATCAGTCCGGATAAATTAAAACCCAGAATTCAGGCAACAGCCAAGCGCTTGTGGTATGTATATGTTTTCCTTACCATTTTGGAAACGGTGTTATTAATGTTAGGGGGAATGTCGTTTTATGATGCCATTAACCATAGCCTTACCACCATGGCAACTGGAGGCTTTTCTACCAAAAATACCAGTGCAGTAGAATTTTCACCTTATACCCAATATGTATTAATTTTCTTCATGTTTATGGCAGGAACAAGTTTTACCTTAAACTACTTTTTGTTCAAAGGTAAACTTGGGAAAATTTGGAAAAATGAAGAGTTCAGGTATTATGGGGTAATGACACTGGTATTTTCAGCAATTGCCTCCATTACCCTTTATTTTACTACTGAAAAAGATGTGGAAGAAGCCATTAGAGAAGCCTTATTTCAGGTAGTTTCAGTGATTACCACTACTGGATATGCTTCTGCGGATTATCTGAAATGGAGTCCTTTTCTAATCTTTATGATTTTGATTTTGATGTTTATTGGCGGTTCGGCTGGTTCTACATCTGGAGGAGTAAAAATCGTGAGGCATGTGATTTTACTTAAAAACAGTCTATTGGAACTAAAAAGGCAGCTTCATCCTTCTGCAATTCTTCCGGTACGTTTTAATGGAAAGGCTGTTGCTCAGAATATTACTTACCATGTACTGGCATTTATATTTATCTATTTAAGCATATTTGCCATCGGTACGTTTATTATTGCTGCAACCGGGATGGATTTTGAAAGTTCTATTGGTGCAGTGGCTACCAGCCTGGGGAATATTGGTCCTGGTTTGGGAACTGTTG
>JAHQVQ010000164.1 GCA_019634305.1 Flammeovirgaceae bacterium
AACCAATCATTATCTTCACTTCCATGTCCTTCCACCAAAGAAAATGCTAAAGTACCTTTGGGTTGATCACAAATAGCGTCTAACTCACCTAACACAGTACCTTTTGGGCAAAACTCATTAATAGTAGTTAGGCTAAAAATAATATCTGTAGGAGGATTGGCAATGTCTTTCACTTCTAGTTTAAAAGTTTTAAAATACAACTTCTTATCCCAAATATTTAAAGCCATCACCCTTACCTTGAATTCTTTCTTCTTCTTAGTATTAAATTTATGATTAGTATAAAGTTTATTTCCGGATATAGTAAAATAATCATTATCGGAACCACAACCCATTCTCATAAATCTGAGGTAATAGTTTGGGTTTTTCTTTCCTGAAAAAGTAAAAGCCCCTATTTCAGATCCAGCTGGTGTATTTTCACTAATTGAAGTATTGGAAAGTTCAAATTCCGAGTCACAAAACATTTCCAAACCAGGCTTTATTGTTTGTCTCCACTTATTTCCACTTTTCCATCTAATAATAGTAGTGTTAGGTCCCGGAAGCGCTTTTGTAAAGAAAAAAGATTCTCCTGGAGAAGCTATTAGAGATCCTTTTTGTTTGGTTTTATAAACCCACCATTCAACTTCAATAGCAATTTCATTAGGATTAAAAATTCTCCACATTTTTTCTTCCTTAGTTGAGCCAGAGCACATTGCAGTTAATTTTAAATTGGCTACAACGGGATTCGTAAGCTTATCAGTATGGAAAGCAAAAGCACTTTTATCCTCCGAAGTGAAGGGATTGGATAGTAACTCAAGCGGTAAAATCAAAGTATAGGTAAAGACAAAGTAATAGTAAAGTCTACTCATACTGTTTGTTTTATTAAAGTGTTTGTTTTATTAAATTGTTAAGTGGATTCACCTATTTACCTTTGTTAACGATTTACTGAATTTTCGCTGTAAAGGTTGGCTTAGGGAGGGGTATCTTCTTAATTACAATGTAATATTTAAATCGATACAGAAAATATGGTCATTTGCTTCCATAAGGAAATGACCATAATATGATTGGGGAAATTAAGAGTATAACAATCTGCCTTTTTTAAATCAATGCCAAAATTGAAAGATATTTAATTAAAAATGGAAAAAATAAATCACAGAGGTTCCCAGCCAATTCATAAGATAAAGAATGGTTTTTCTGATCAAACCTGTTGTAAGATTTTTGGTTAATTAATTTTATTTACAATAAAATTATTGATATTAACACTTGTTATAGGATGTTTTCAAAAAAAAGACACGATAATCAAAAGAAAAATGGGCTTTGTTATTCAGTTTTATTAACAAGTGTTCACATAATTTCCATCCTATGGAGGAATTTGATAAGCGCTATTCTTAAAGTTTAAATCTCACTTTTACAGTTTTTTCACTTTCCCAGGCAATTCCGTTAATTCTCTTCGGTTCCCACTTAGGCCCTTCTTTAACTAGACGAATGGCCTCCTCATCACATCCATGCCCTACACTATTTTCAACAACTACATCTACTATATTTCCCTTATCATCAAGGCTCAATTTCAGTTTCACCACTCCCTCTACCTTTTGGGATTTAGCCTCTTCAGGATATTGTAGATTTTCAGCCAGATACTTTTTATATTTAATAGTGCCTTTTTCGGGCTGGGCTTCTTTAATATTATTAATTTCCCTTCTTAATGCGGGAATATCTCCGTTTTCATCCGGAAATACTCCTGAATTGACAATATCAATTTTCTCACCACGGTAATTCACCACCACCACTTCATCCAATTGTGAAAGATCAGCACTAAGATAAAAATCAACTTCATCATTTCTCCCCAATGCTACTTCCTGTGTATCAAATCCAATAAAAGAAATTTGCACGGTTGTGTTTTCCTCATTGCTGTTGATCGGTAAAAAAAAATCGTCATTTATATCCGATAAAGTCCCGACATTACTCCCTTTTAAGGTAATACTCACTCCTGCTAAAGGCTCATTATCTTCTTGGGAAAGCACTTTTCCCTTTAATACTCTTCCTGCTTCCTGTATCTGATTTTTCGATGCAGTCTTTTTTGCTTTACTCGAAAATGCCTTGTTAATTGTGATTTCCTGATTTGGGACACTTTGTACAGAATCCTGAATAGCAATACTGAAGTTTCCAGGTAATTCATCGTCCAATAGAATCTCTTCCTCTACTATATCTTCAGCAGCAGGTTGAATTTCCTTTTCTACAATAATATCTTCTTCTTCAATACCTGCACCTGCACCCTGAGGGACAACTTCTAATGAGGGCTTTTCTATTTCTCTCTTTACAATTTCGGTGGGTGAAGGCTTTTTCTTTTCTTCATTTGGAGGAGATACATTGAAACTTGATTCTGGACGTAGTGAAAGCATCTCATTAGTATTTTTATCCGCTTCAATTTCCTTTAACTCCTCTTTTTTTGGGGCTTCACTTTCTTGTTCCATATCTATTGTTTCCCTTGCCTCAGTAACCATAGTATCTGATTTCTGATCCACACCAAAATTGTTGATAAACAAATAGGAAGAAACAATTAAAAGCAGCAGCGTAGCAGCTATACCATAGGATTTATAATTGAAAAAAACACTTTTGCTTTCCTGTTTCCCAACTCTTTTATTCAACTGATTCCTTAAATCAACAACATCATTATTGAAATCACTTAAATCATTTACTCCCTCAAGCCCTTCCATGGCATCTTCATAAAGCTCTTCCTCGAGCATCTTCTTTTCCAGTAAATACATTCTTTCTGCAGATAGCTCGCCTTTTAGATATTGCTGCATCTCTTCAGCGGAAATACCTAAATTTGTATTTGATTCCCTATGAAATTTTTGATTACTCACGTTGTTGCTCCATAAAAATTTTTAATTTCCTTTTTCCATTCTGAATATAGCTTTTCACTTTTTTAGATTCAAAGCCAGTTATACCTGAAATTTCATTATAACTTTTTTGTTTCAGGTAAAACAATTCTACACAAACTTTTTGGTTTTCCTCCAGGGCTGTAATTCCCTTTTCCATTAAAACCAGATTCTTTTCTAAATCATCTTCATTATCATGATGCAAACTTGAAGAAGAATCCATAAACACACCCTGAATTTCTTCAATAGATTCAAAACTTTTTTCACTTTTCTTAGCTCTTAAGTACATCAAGCAATGGTTTTTTGCCACAACATGCAGCCAACTTTTAAAGTTTTGAATTTCCTGATTTTTTAATTGAATAATCAATTTCTCAAAAATCTGCATTACCGCATCCTTACTTTCTTCCTGATTTTTGAGATATTTCAGGCATACTGCATAAACCAAATCAATATAGCGATCGAATAATTCCCCAATACATTTTTCCTCACCAGATTGCTGGTATTTCCGGATCAGTTCCAGGTCTGAAATTGTGGAAGGTTTGGAAAAAATTTTGAAAATCATGCAGTTAAAAAAATGATTTAAGTAGTCTGGTTTCTATCAATAAGAGTTTGTTTAAGTTTAGTTTTTTGATGAGAAAAATGTCAGTTTGGGGTTTTCAGGATGCTATATTTTTTTTTAATAGCAGCGCTATTGGAAAATTTTATAGTGAACTGAAGTTTCCAAAATGTCATTTTGCAGCCAAAAAGATAAAATTTAAACATGCTCTAAAAGGGATTTAGCTTTATCTATTCATACAAGCACTGATCAATTTTTTCAATATAATGAAGTGTAGTCAGTTTTTCCAATATTTTCAAATATCCATCCTGGTGGGTACTTCCAATACATAAGAATTCATTTTGCGAACACCCAATTCTCCCTCTTGATCCTTTGGATATTTTTAGACTGGGATCTATGGACAATACTTCTTTTTCAAATGATTCAATATCGGGAATACAAAACTCATAATCCAATGCTCTTAATCCATCTTTTGATCCAACAAGCCCATCTTCATTTAATTGGGAAAGATCAAAATTAATTTTCTCCATTTGCAAAGTTTCCCGTTCTTTCTGACAAGAAATGGCCAGAACCAATAATAGAATCAATCTCCAATGCATTTTATTCTCCTTTATTATAAGTGAGAATAACTCCCTCCTCGCTTTTCAATAATAATTGATCTCCTTTAATTTCGAATGCACTTGTTTGCTCTACCATACTTAAAAATTTATCTTCAATACCCATTGCTGGCTCTGCACACATCATTTTAGTTGCCCCCATAGGACCAAAGGAAATAGTTTCTCTTTCAGTTTTTGCTGTTCCAAAAAAGCGATTACATCCGGCAAAACCACTTACTTTTTTCCCGTTTTCATCAAATACCAATGTTACTTTTTTCTCGTCAGGGTAGGTAATGGCCTTGCCATCTTCAAATGCATAAAGTTCCCAACTGGTACTTTTTAATGAAGTCATTTTTTTAGAATTATTACTCACTTTTTCTCCTGATTTACAAGAGCTTAATAAAGCAAATAAGGGAACAATTATTGAAGCCGATTTTAAAAAATTCATTATTCCATTTTTTCGTATCAAAAAAAATTAAAGGTCACTAAAATAAGTATCAATAGTATTTACTGCTACAAAATGGTAATTGGGCTTTGCCTGTTTATAAATCCTTTTAGCCAAATCTACCTGAGCCGGATTTTCCGACATCGCCTTGTAAAGTGGAGCAATAAACTTTCTTCTTCCAACAGATTTCAAGAATTTTTCCATCTTTGGATAAGCAGGTTTGTATTCCTTTTTTACTACCAACATCAGCCATTCGAAAAGTACTTCATTGTTTCCAGTATTGGTAAAATGAAAAGCCAAATCAAGTTCAGACATCTGATTTATACTTACTGAATCACTCAGCTTTCTAATAAAATGTACCCATTGCTGATAAGTCCAGTCATCTGTATTCAGATTCCTTGCCTTTTCACCATCCATCAATTTCACAATTTCCATTTCCACTTTATCAAATTTATCTGATTGAATAACAGGACAATTTTCAGGTAAACCGGCACTGTATACCCATTTATTTATTTTAAGTTTTCCTTCTGCTCCAGGATGATTGTCTAATAGGTTTTCCTTTAAGTAAGCCAAAAAATCTTCTGTAGAAATAGATTGAAACTCCTTTTCAGAAAAATATTGGTTCAAGAAGACATCCCAATTATCCCGCCCTACTGTTTCTTCGATAAGCTTGAGAAAATAATAACCTTTATCGTAGGCA
>JAHQVQ010000165.1 GCA_019634305.1 Flammeovirgaceae bacterium
AAGTTGGCCAAAGGGTTCTATTTTCGGTAGATGCCTATCCAGATGATGAATTTTCCGGAACCATTACTCAAGTAAGACTGGAACCTATAGAAGAATCCAATGTCATTACTTATACGGTAATTATAAAAGCAGAGAATCCCGATTTGAAACTGATGCCAGGTTTAACTGCTAGTATTTCGGCCTATACGTTGGAATTACCTGATGTGCTTACATTACAAGCCAAAGCCTTAAGGTTTGAACCAGACCGGCAAATTTTGAGGGCTTATATATCCAACTTTCAGGAAGATGATAAAACTAAACTGGCTGAAGCACAAAATCCAAAAAATAGTAATATGCTGCCAGTGGGTATGCCTCCAAAATTTAAGGAAAACCATCCTTGGGGTGAACTATCTGAGAATGAAAATATAGTTTGGATAAAAAATGGTAATGATATTCGGCCACAAAAAATTGTGATTGGGGAAAGTGATGGAGTACAGGTACAGATTATTGATGGTTTGGCAGAGGGAGATGAGGTAGTATATGCAATGGAATTATCCGACCCTCCAACAAGGGAGAGAGGAGATGAAGAAATGGGAGAACCCTCCAGCCCATTTATGCCCCAACGACAAGGGAGTAATAGAAAAAAATAGAAATAAGGAATATGAAGGATCTAAAAAGTTCTCAAAATCATGGATAAAACCATCATCAAAATAGAAGAAATCAAAAGAGAATTTCTTATTGGAAATGAAACCGTAAGAGCGCTTAAAGGGATTAACTTTTCCATTACTCAGGGAGAATTTGTAACCATTATGGGAACAAGTGGTTCTGGAAAATCGACACTCCTGAATATCCTGGGTTGCTTGGACCAACCCACATCCGGGATTTACGAATTAGATAAGGTAGCAGTGAAGAATTTAAGTAAAAATGCATTAGCTAAATTACGGAATGAAAAAATTGGGTTTATTTTTCAATCCTATAACCTCTTACCCAGAACAACCGCCTTGGAGAATGTGGAACTTCCCTTGTATTATAACAAAACAGTTTCATCAAAAGAAAGAAAAGAACGTGCAGAAAATGCATTAAGCCTGGTTGGATTGGCAGATAGAATGGATCATACACCTAGTCAACTTTCAGGTGGACAGCAACAAAGGGTAGCCATTGCCAGGGCAATTGTAAACGACCCGGTTGTAATCCTTGCAGATGAAGCCACAGGAAACCTGGATACCCGAACATCTTATGAGATCATGGCACTTTTCCAGGATTTAAACAGCAGGGGTAAAACCATTGCTTTTGTAACTCACGAACCTGATATAGCCTTATTTAGTAACCGAACCATAGTACTGAGGGATGGCCATAAAATCAAAGACAACCCGGTAGACAATATTAATATTGCTGCTGAAGCTTTACAAAAATTACCTATAGAAGAAGAGCTATGAAAACCATAAACCTGATTAAAATTGCCTGGAAGGCACTTCAGCGAAATAAAACAAGAGCATTTCTTACCATGCTTGGAATTATAATTGGAGTGGCTTCAGTAATAGCCATGATGGCTATAGGGGAGGGTTCCAAACAAAGTATCCGAAACCAGATCTCGAGCATGGGTTCTAACATGTTATCAATCATGCCTGGAAGTGATTTCCGCGGTGGGGTAAGGCGAGACAACAGTGAATCACAATCTCTTACCCTAACCGATTTAAAAGCTTTACAAACTAAAAGTGCAACCATTTCCTATATCTCCCCACAGGTAAATGGAGGAGGGCAGGCTATTTTTGGTTCAAACAACTGGCCTACTTCTATTTATGGAGTGGGTGAAAATTATACAGATATCCGCAAGCTGGAAATAGCCAGTGGTGTGATGTTTACCGAAAATGATACTAAAATGGCTGCAAAAGTCGCAGTTATTGGGCAAACTATTGTTGAAAATCTTTTTGGAGATGGCACAGACCCGGTGGGGCAAACCATTCGTTTCGATAGAATTCCATTTAAAATAATAGGAGTGTTAAAAGAAAAAGGGACCAATACCTTTGGGCAGGACCAGGATGATATTATCCTGGCTCCTTATACTACTGTTCAGAAAAGGATACTGGCCTCAGAACACCTTCGATCTATAGTTGCCTCTGCAAAAAGTGAGGAAATTGCGGATGAAGCCGTAGAAGAATTATCTGATATTTTAAGGGTATCACACAAGCTAAAAGCTAATGATGAGGATGATTTTCATGTGCGTTCACAGCAGGAATTGATTTCCACATTTAGTTCAACTACGGCTATTCTTACCATATTATTAGTGGTAATTGCCAGTATTTCCCTTGTGGTTGGAGGGATTGGTATCATGAATATCATGTATGTTTCCGTAACTGAGCGGACCCGGGAGATTGGACTAAGAATGGCTATTGGAGGAAGAGGGGTGGACATTTTGATGCAGTTTCTGGTGGAAGCCATTTTGATAAGTGTTACCGGTGGTCTTATTGGGGTATTATTGGGAATTGGCAGTACACTAGGTGTTTCTACCTATCTGAGGTGGCCGACATCCGTGACTTCGGAATCAATTATTATATCTTTCCTGGTTTGTGCGATTACCGGAATTTTTTTTGGATGGTATCCTGCACGTAAAGCTGCCAGTCTTGATCCAATTGTAGCACTTCGATATGAATGAAAGAATGATTTAAAATATATTTTGTTTGCTCTTACACTCAAAAGACAGCATAGTGGCCTTTCAGTTTTTTCACCTTTAAACTCAACAGATTTTTCCTATATTTAAAACCTGTATAAATAGATATGCAGATTTTCAGGAAGGTTTTTGTAGGTTTCTGTTAAATATAAATAGATGTGCAGAATTAAATATACTTAATAAGTGCCACAACTTTTTGATAATGAGATAAAAGTACTCAATATAAAAAAGTACTGGTACTTACTCGGGGTAAATGAACAGTTTAAAGCTGCTGTTTCAGTAGAAATCAACGCCTGATTAATTATAATAAAAAGCATCAACACCATGAAGGCCGGCATAACATCAAATAATTTCTTAATTGGAGACAAGAATAAAAAAAATCAGAAATACCTACTGATTCTAATGCATATTCTGGTTTGGGGAATCATATTTTATATGCCTTTTCTATCCAATTTTCGATCTCCAAAAACACTCAGTGACCTTTTTAGAGAATTCAGACCTCCTATATTTTTTGCCCTTATTTTTTACATCAATTACTTTTTCTTAATCCGTAAATTTGTATTTACCAAAAAGATATTGGCCTTTTTACTGGTAAATATAACCATATATATTTGCTGTATATTTCTTTTAGAATATTTCAGAGAATTTAATTTTCAGAAAATAAATGAAACAAATGAACAACTCCAGGAAATGATCAGGAGACCAGAACCAAGTTTCATTGAAGTATTTTTGAGAATATTTTTAGCATTTATGATGACTACTGGGGTGAGTGTGGCTATTAAAATTACTTCCAAATGGTTTCAGTCTGAACATTTGCGGAAAGAACTGGAAAAGGAACATCTTAAATCCGAATTGCTTCATCTAAAAAATCAACTTAACCCACACTTTCTTTTTAATACTCTTAATAATATTTATGGTTTAATTATCCAGAATCAGGAAAAGGCACAAGATGCTGTCCATCAACTCAGTAAATTGATGCGGTACCTGTTATATGACAGTAATGAAAAATTTGTCCTTCTGCGTAAAGAAATTGAATTTATGCATCACTATATCGACCTGATGCGTTTACGACTCATGACTAATGTTTCTGTTAGTTACGAATTTCCAAAAAATCTTATTGACTGCAAAATTGCCCCACTGCTTTTTATCTCTCTTATAGAAAATGCATTTAAACATGGAGTTAACTTAAACGAGCCCTCGGAAATTGAAATTGAAATGAAACTTAGCGCTGATAAAAAATTGGAATTTTATATTAAAAACACTGCTTTTCCAAAGAACAATGAAGACAGAAGTGGTTCTGGTATAGGTCTGGTCAATTTAAGGAAAAGATTGAATCTACTTTATCCGGAAAACCATACTTTTACTATCCATCAGAGAGATAAATATTTTGAATGTACCTTAACACTACAATTATGATCAATTGCCTGATAGTAGATGACGAACCCCTGGCCCTGGATATTCTGGAAAACTATGTTAGCAAAACACCTTTTTTGAATTTAAAAGGCAAATGCCTGGGTGTAATTGAAGCCATGCAGGCTTTGGAAAAGGAAAAGATTGATTTGTTATTTCTCGATATTCAAATGCCAGAGATATCCGGACTTAAATTCTCCCAAACCCTCCCAGATACCATTAAAGTGATTTTTACCACCGCTTTCGAACAATATGCTTTGGAAGGGTTTAAGGTGAAAGCTTTGGATTACCTTTTAAAACCCATTAGTTACCAGGAATTTCTGATTGCTGCTAATAGGGCAAAAGACTGGTTCGATTTAAACGAAAAAGCAAATCAATCGTCTGCAATGGCTCCGAATCCTGAAAAAAGTCTTTTTATTAAATCTGAATATAAACTTTTAAAAATAGATTTCGATAATCTACTTTATGTGCAAGGTTTAAAAGATTATGTAAAGTTTTACCAGGTGAATAATAGCAACCCAATTTTATCACTCATGAGTCTGAAAACACTGGAAGAAAAATTACCTGAAGATCAGTTTATGCGAGTTCATCGATCTTTTATTGTAAATCTCAACAAAATTGAATCCATTCAGCGGAATGTAATTATTTTTGGAGAGACCCATATTCCTGTGGCTGAAAAGTATAAGGAAAAGTTTCATGAATATGTAAAAAGTAAATTTCTTGATTAAGCGGAATATGAACAACCTTAATCCGAGTCCCGGAAGAGAAAACTAACTGGTGGATGTCTTTTGTGTACAGGATTATTCCCCATTTGAAGATGCCTATGGCTCAAGCAAATAAAACAGCAGACTGGATTGATGCCTACTGCGGCTGAATTGAGGTAGCATTTTTACTATGCAATTGTTTGTGACAATTGGGGTGTAGCAACTGAAGGTTTTCCAGATTAACTGAACCACCTAAATGTTTTGGCACCACATGATGAGTATTCCAGCCTTGACAGAATAAATGCCATAATTTCATTGAATTTTTCTGATTATACCGGATTGCGGTGATAGAAAGAAGGACGATTGAGAATGTTTATCTTTAAGTGCAAGCAAAAATTCAAAACAAAGTCAATGGCACTTAAAGATAAGAAAATAAGACAATAATTCTACCCATAACAGAAACTGAATATCCATTATTTTTAAAAGATCGAGCCTGCGCTCATCAAATTATAAATAATATGCTCAGAAGTTATCCTGAATTATTCCCATCCGGTGTTTCATCGGGATATTGTCTAAATGGTAAAACTCGAGTATCAAAAAAACAAGGGGTTCAGCTGCGTAAAATACGGATAAAAGGGAGTAGTTATCGCATTCGTCCCAGCTATTTTTTACCTTACCTGCTAGGTTAAGTCAGCAGAGGCCAATCATGGGTTATTTCTATTGCGGTTTGGTGTTCCCTTTTGGGCACTAGCAGCAGTTTTCGGCAGGAATACCATGTGGTGGAACGCCCAATGCCGTTTCCA
>JAHQVQ010000166.1 GCA_019634305.1 Flammeovirgaceae bacterium
GTAAAAATCCAAAAGGACAGTTATAAATTTAGGAAAAACCTGGAAAAACTAGGTTGGTTTCTTGGTTATGAAATTTCTAAAACCCTTCAATATAAGCCGCATGTGGTGCAAACACCACTCGGAACTTCCCAAACATCTATAATAAAAGATGATATTGTATTGGCAACAATACTTAGAGCAGGCCTGCCGTTTTACCAAGGGTTTGTTAATATATTTGAACATGCTGAAAGTGCTTTTATTGGAGCTTACAGGCAGGAAAATAATAAGGATTTAGAAATTAATGTAAATTTAGAATATCTGGCGTCTCCCAATTTAGATGGAAAAGTATTAATTCTGATTGATCCGATGTTAGCCACGGGAAAATCTTTAGTTCTGGCGATTCAGAATTTATTGAATAGTGGGAAGCCCAAGCAAATCCATGTGGTAGCAGCAATTGCAAGCGAACCAGGTGTAAAATACTTAAAAGAAAATATTGATTGCGAATTATGGGTTGGTGCTGTGGACTCAATTTTAAATGCGAAATCTTATATCGTCCCAGGTCTTGGCGATGCAGGAGATTTGTCATTTGGGGAAAAACTTTAATCATTTGAACTTTACTACATGTTATTAGTCAAAATAGTCTATTTAATCTTAGGCCTATTAATTTTAATTGGAGGAGGAGAATTTTTAGTAAGAGGAGCTTCCAGAATTGCATTAAGACTGCATTTGTCTCCTTTAGTTGTGGGATTAACCATAGTTGCATTTGGTACTTCTGCTCCCGAACTTTTCATTAGTGTACAGTCAGCCCTTGATGGAAGTCCGGATATGGCTATGGGAAATGTAATTGGTTCAAACATTTGTAACCTTGCTCTGGTATTGGGTATCACAGCCGTTTTTGCTCCTATTGATGTTCATTCAAATAGCATTAAAATTGACTGGCCGATGGCTATGGGTAGTTCAATCCTACTCTTCATATTAGTTCAAGGGAACTATTTGGTTAGGATTGAAGGACTTATTTTTGTCTCCATCCTTATAGTTTATATCTTTTTCCTTATCAGGCAATCCAGGAAAGAACACCGGAGGGAAAAATTAGAAGATTTAGATGTTGAAGACTTAGATCCTAAGGAACTTGAATCTACTGCACCAAAAGCATGGTTTACAGATTTGTCTTTAATTATCTTAGGATGCGCTGGGCTTTATTTTGGATCAGAATGGTTTGTAAATGGTTCAAAGGATATTTTTAAAGATTTAGGAGTTTCGGATAGAATTATAGGAATTGTAGTATTGGCTTTAGGTACAAGCCTTCCAGAATTAGTAACATCTATAGTGGCTGCTGTCCGTAAAAATACTGATCTGGCAATTGGAAACCTTATGGGTTCTAATATTTTTAATGTTCTTTCAATTTTAGGAATTACCAGTATAATAAAAGATATCCATGTGAGCACTTCAATTGTTGGAGATATGTATTGGATGATTGGTGTAACCTTATTGGTATTCCCACTCATGCTTTTTAGTAGGAGACTTGGTAAAATTCAGGGAGGAATATTACTCTCAGTATATTTCTACTATACTTATTCCATATTAGCTACGGTATAAAAAATCACTAAACTTTCCATAAAGAATTTCTGCATTTGAATTAACATATTTTCCCAACAATTGCTTTTCCTTTTCTTTTAGCAATTAACTTTGTGGATATATCATAAAGTGTTAGAACAGATATTTTTGTAATAATTATTTGCTGAAACACCTGATTGAAAGTGAGATTTTTCTCAAAACAAACAATCCAGGGACTTATGTGGAGCCTTTTTATCAAATACTTGTCAGTTTTTTCCGGAAGCATGCTCAAATTTATTTTTGGACCCGTGGCAGGTGTATCATTCGGGCTCTCTTTTTTAGAAACCTTTACCCTTACAGTTTTAGGAATGATGGCTACCGTTATCATCATAACCTATGCGGGTGGAGACGTAAGAAGAAGAATCTTTTCAAGATTTTTTAAAAATAAAAAAACCTTCACACCCAGAAATAGAAAAGTGGTTAGAATCTGGAGAAAATATGGAATGTGGGGAGTGGCTATGCTCACACCATTACTTTTCAGTCCTCCTGGTGGTTCAATTATAGCCGTCTCTTTTGGAGAGAAAAAAGGTAAAATATTAACCTCTATGCTGGTTAGTGCAATTGTTTGGAGTTTATTCTTTTCTGGAATAATCACTTATTTTGGAGAAAAAGCCATCCAATTATTTTCTTAGACTTATAAAATATTATTGGATTTTTGGGGCAAATAACATTTTCTTTTATCATTTGTTAGAAGATATATACAACTCAAAATATACGATAGCCGAATTCTGAGGTCAAAACCAATTCTTTATGAGAATCATTCTTTTTACTGGAAAAGGAGGCGTAGGAAAAACAACCATTGCTGCTGCTACTGCTTTAAAAGCAGCAAACCAAGGTTACAAAACATTAGTACTATCAACTGATCCTGCTCATAGTCTTTCAGATGCACTCAATCAGTCTTTAGGAGCAGAACCTACCCAAATCACCGAAAATTTAGACGGTCAAGAGCTTGATGTTTATTATTCCATGAAGAAATACTGGGGGAATATGCGAAACCTCATGTTACAGGTTTTCAGATGGCAGGGAGTGGAAAATATTTTGGCAGAAGAACTTTCAGCCTTGCCTGGAATGGAGGAAGCTTCAGCATTTCTTTGGTTGGAGAAATATTATACCGAAAATGAATACGATCTAATCATTATAGATAGTGCACCTACTGGAGAAACTCTGACTCTTTTAACCCTTCCACAAGTAACAAAATGGTGGGTAACCAAAGCTTTTCCCTTCCAGAGAATGGCGGTAAAAACACTTGGATCGGTAATCAGAAATGTTACAGGAGCCCCGGTAGATTATGGTTTTGAGGAATTGGAAAATATGTTCGATAAACTGGAGAAAATACAACAGATATTCTCTAATCCTGAAATTTGTTCCATCAGACTAGTAGCCAATCCTGAAAGAATGGTGATACAAGAAGCCAAACGAGCCTATACTTATTTACAACTATATGGTTATAATGTTGACGCCATCATAGTCAATAGAATTTTACCTGAATCTGAAACAGATTCTACTTTTTCAAAATACATAGTTTCCCAAAAAAAGTATATCAGCGATATTGAAGATAGTTTTCAACCATTGCCCATATTAAAAGTGGGCCATTTGGGTGAAGAAGTTTTTGGTTTGGACTTGTTGAATAAAATTGGTGACAAGACTTATGAAGATTCTGACCCAACTGAAATCCTTTTCAATGAATCACCTTTTTCCATTGAAGAGACCAAAGATGCTTACTGTATCAAAATAAAATTACCTTTAGTAGAAGAGGAAGAATTTACAGTGAAAAAGCTTGGCGATGAATTAGTTATTCAATTGCGGAACCAGCGTAAAAATCTCTTTTTACCAAAATTTGCCAATTTCTACGAAATGGATAGTTATTCCTATAAAAACCCCTGGTTGAGTGTACATTTTAAGAAAAGCGAAAAATAAGCTTCAATTTAAAGGCTTGTCAATCTTATTGAAATGGTAAACAGTCTATTCATATGAAGAATTTATTATTATTTCTTTTTATTTTTCTAATCGCTTTTTCTACTTATAGTCAAAAGGTAGATTATTCCAAACATTATTACCCCAATATAAATCAGGCAGAACTCCTTCTTATTTCCGAAAAGCACGATAAAGCATTGGAACATTATGTTATTGCCTTTAAAAATGTTCCTACTCCTTATGCCAGAGATATCTTTAATGCAGCTGTATGTGGAACTTTAATTGGTGATTATGAAACTGCTTTTAAGCTTTTGGAGCAACTCATTATTAAAGGAACAGCTATTACCTTCCTCAAATCAATGGACGTTTTCAGTCCACTTGTAAATGATCTGAGATGGGAAACTTTTGTTCAAAACTATCCAAGGAATAGGAAAAAATACCTACAAACAATTAATTTACCTCTAAGAAAAGAGCTGGAATGGATGGCTGCTATGGATCAGCATTTTAGATTGAAAGATAATGGGATGGCTGTATACCAGGATACTATTGCCCAAATCGACCAAAGCAACATCAATAGGTTTAATGGAATAATTGAAAAATTTGGTTTTCCGGGAGAAGATTTAATTGGAGTTGATAATCCAGTTTCTGCCCCACCTTACCATACTATTCTTAATCACCTATGCCATAAAGCCTCTTTGGGGCAGGGAAAAGGAATTGCTGAGATCAATTTTCCATTACAGGAATTCGTGAAATATGGAAAACTATCGCCTTACAGATTTGCCAATTTCATTGATCAACAAGGCAGACCTATTTATGGAAATACTGTATTCTATAGATTAGATAATTCACCAGAACTCAGGGTCTTAAATATTGGAGAAAAAAGCCTTAAAAAGTTTAATAAAAACAGGGCTTCAATAGGATTAGAGCCTTTGGAAAACTATCAGAAAAAAGTGCTTTTTGCCCTTAAAGACACCCGATTTATTTTCAATTTCAATGGAAGCATAGTTGCCCTAAATGGAATGTCACAGGAAGAAAAAGATAACTTCATCCAACAAACATCCATTGTGGAATAAGTCTATTTTTTGCGTTTCGGACCTTCTCCTGCTTTAAATTTATATTTATAAAACATTTGTTTTACAGCAAATTCAATAAGTTTTTCAACGTTGGTTCTACCATCTTTAAAAATTCTTATGGCTGTTCCTCTCCATATTAGTATTGATTTTTTTGTATCCACTATATGAACATCCAAAGTACCTTCCTAGTAATATGAAGCATTGGGAATGAAAGTTCCAAACCCATAGCTCATTCCTCCATAACCACCGTAACTTCCTACTCCTACATACGTACTGCTTGTTTTTTCTTTAGTCTGGGCACTAACAAAATTGGTTATTGCCAAATCCGGAGAATCACTATCATTATATTCTCTTGTAGTCATCTCCTTGGTAATGGAACTTTCTATCAAAACCAACCTTGGAGACATTACTACTCCCATTCTTTCTAAATCTTCTGCAGTTGGGGGAAAGACCTTAGAAGTTTTATAATCCTTAAATGGAGCATAACTATCATAATTATAAGACGTATTTATAAATAGATGTGTAGAATTAAATATACTTAATAAGTGCCACAACTTTTTGATAATGAGATAAAAGTACTCAATATAAAATAGTACTGGTACTTAGTAATTGTAAAATTCCATAAAGAAAGCATTATGAATAAGTAAAGAATAGTCTTAATATGTTTCGTTTCCTTCATTTTTTTAAATCTGTAAATTACAACAAATCCTGGTTGAAATTCTTTTGACAAAAAGAACTTCTCAAGCTAAAAATATGACTTATACCCTTTTATATAGAAGAATTTAATTCTATGTTTATGAAGCTGTCAAAATTTAACTATCATAGTCAGTTTTACTTTAAAGGCACTTATTGGCTTTTTTTATTAAATTTTTACTTAATGAAACTCTATTTTTTACCTCTTCTATTTCTGATTACCGCTTTAGGTAATTCTTATGCTCAGGAGGCTGAATTATATTCCACCTCTGGCTTGGAGATTATATTTTCTGGAGCCACAGTGCATGAGAAATCAGGCCAACAGGGGAATCATACTCTCCGATTTGCTCCTATATTCAATTTTCAGAGTATGTTAAATTATGATGCAAACCCTAACCTTGGCGTGTTTTCCGGGATTGCAATTCGAAACGTTGGATTCATCTACGATCCACCTAATACCGGAGAGCGGAAAAAATTCAGAACATATAACCTTGGAATTCCATTTGGTGTAAAAATTGGCCAACTAAGGCAAGGTTTTTTTTATGGAGGATATGAGTTAGAATTACCTTTTAATTTTAAAGAGAAAACTTTTATCAATGAGCAGAAAAGTAAATTCTCAGTTTGGTTTAGTCAGCGAACGCCAACTTTAACACATTCCTTTTTTGCTGGAATCCAGTTTCCCAAAGGATTTAATTTAAAATTTAAATATTACCTCACCAACTTTTTCAATAAGGGTTA
>JAHQVQ010000001.1 GCA_019634305.1 Flammeovirgaceae bacterium
CATAAAAACCTGAACTAAAGTTTTGGTCGATAAGAGTATTTACTTCTCTACCCAGATGATCATAGATAGTTAGAGTAACATGGAACTCTTCCTGAGCACCAGGTAGCATAAAAGGAATATTTGTAGAAACCTCCATAGGATTTGGATAAGCATTTCCCAGAGCAACTTCTTTCATGTTAAGGTTATCCGAAATATAATCCTGATCGCCAAAATAAATCTTAAATTTTCTCTCCGGGCTATTAGGGAAAATATGTTGAGAGTTTTTCCTCATATCAATTACTTTCCTAGAAGCCAGGTCCACCAGGATCAGACTTTTATCATTTTTTCCAAAATAGGAGTTATCCCAATTTATCTCGATAGTAGGGTTCAATTCATCATTGGTATTAACTGTAAACTGCCAGGTATGTCCTTCACTGGTTGGGATAATATCTTGAGCGAACTTTGGATAGAAATATTCTGGATGGGAAAAGTTAGTTTCTAAATAGGTTAGGAATCTTGGTAGAGTCATTTGATCATACCTATCCTTACTTAATTCTGCATAGGGATGCATCCCGATAGCTCCAAAATTATTACTAAATTCTCCGGCTTTTAAACTAATGTCAACCTTCCAGGACTCTTGGTCTATAGGATTTTTTTCTAGAATTGATTTAGCAAGTCGTCCTCCGGAAGGAATATTTTGTTCTACTGGTATTTTTAACTCAAATTCTCCATCACTAAAAACAAATCCACCCTGAAATGTTTTAAGTGCTTCTCCATCTTCAAATCCCTTATTGAAAATTTTTAATTTTTGAGAAGAGGAAAAACCGGGATTAAAGTTAAGAATATCATCCCAACCCACATCAAAGTTATATGGGTTGCCAATGAGGTTCCACCCCTCCTTTAGAGAAACAGTAAATGGTTCATCATTGGGTAGTTCCGTTGTACCTTCACCTGTATCAATAGTTTGTGAAGATTTAAAAACAGAAGTTTCATCTTTCATAATTAGCCAATAGCCCTTGCCTTGTTCCAATGTGGTAAACCCTGCCTGAAATTCTATATTCTTTTCATCTTTGTAATGCCATAATCGCCATAAAGTTTTATCATAAGAAACCAAATCGTCTTCTAGCGCAACAGTTACAGATTGGTGATTTGGTCTTTTTAATGGAAATGCTATTATCTGATAATCATTCTCCTTCTTTCCAAATATAAATTTGGTGGTTAAAGGAATTCCCTCACCTGGAAAACTCTTATAAACTGGTATTGCATCGGTAGTGAAGCTTTTACCATTTGCAGTATACGATAGTTTTACTTTGATCCCTATTCCATCTTGATCAAAAGGAAGATTTTCAAAAGTTTCATTAATAACTCCTTTGCTTAGTACTTCTGTAAAGGATTTTGACGAGGATTTATCAGGAAATTGAATGCCTTCATATAAAAGCTGTAACTCGGTAACTTCTATTTCTTCGTCAAAAGTTGCGGCCACGGTAAGGCTTTTCAGACCATCATTCACCAAGTTTTCTGGAGTAAAACTTAGGATTGGATCGTCTCCATTTGGTGGATTAATTACGGAATCTTTTGCTACAATGGTGAATTCATTTTGAAGGGTATCTGTTTCGCCATTGAATGCCGAAACAATTATACTTATAACACCTTTTGGTATATCAGGTACTATTACCTTGACCTCAGTTTCCCACCAGCCTCCATCAGCAATTTCGGCATTTGTATCTCCAAATTTCACAAAACCATTACTTCCAGGAGCTGTGCCAAAGGCTTTTCCGCTAACAATAACCATATCCCCTGGTTTTCCACTTACAAGGTTTAAGCTATTTATGGTGGGAATAATTGAAAAAGCACCTTTACTAGATTCTCCTCCTTTTTCCACCGTTACTTCTACATTCCCACTAATATTCTCTGGGATTTTCACCTGGATTTCAGTATCAGAAATTGTTGTAATTTCAGCCTCAGTTGATCCAAAAGTAACTTTAGTAGTAGTTTTATCAGTACCAAATCGTTTTCCAATAATTTTCACCTGAGTGTTATTTTTGGCTTTTCCAGGACTTATTTCAGTTATTTCAGGTCCTGTAATTGATTTTGCAATAATTTTTAAACTTGTATTAGCATCTTCTTTTCCATTATTGCTTATTACTTTAATTTCAATATTTCCTAAAGTAGCACCTTCAGGAATAGTAAAAGATATATTATTGTCTGACCAGGAGTTTGGGGTAATTATAGCACCAGCAAGTTTTAGCTGGCCTTGTTTTTCAACTGGACCAAAGCTACTTCCTTCTATAGATACTTGTTGTCCTTCATGTGCTTCTGTGGGTTTTATACCTGTTATTTCTGGAACTACAGAAAAGGTAATTGTATCAAATTTTGTGTTTACGGCTTCTACTTTTAGCGAAACAGCATTGTGGATACCTATTGGTACTGTCACATTTATAGAGGTATTACTCCAATTATTTATGGTAGTAGGTAAGCTTCCAAATGATACATTTCCCTGAGTAGTTCCAAATCCAATTCCTGCAATTGTAACATCATCCCCGATTTTATCTTCTAATTCAGAATTTCCTTCATCAATATTTGGAATTATTGAAAAAAGTGTTCCTCCAGAAGTTGCAGTCAATCCACCTAAGGTTTTGACACTTATTATCTGGTCACCAAAAGCATCGTTTGGAATAAATCCGGTAATAGAAGTGTTCGTCCATGATTCAACAGTGGCTTTTAATGAGCCAACACTTAACTCACCAGCGACAATACCAAAATTATTACCAGCTACAGTAAATTTTGAACCGGGAATTCCCAATTTTGGGTCAAAATCTGATATAGAAGGAGATGCAGTTATGGTGAATTTATTTGCAAAAATACCAGTTTGGTTACCAACTTTTACAGAAACATCAACCTCTCCCAACGAACCTATAGGTATAATAGCTATTATTTGTTTTTGAGACCAGCTACCAGATTTAATAGCTGCGGTTTGAGTCCCAAACTTCACAATACTACTACCTTGAGTATTACCAAATCCATTTCCAGTAAGCGTTACCTCTTGGAGAGGTATACCGCTCGTTTTATCAAGATTCGTAATTTCAGGAATTATACCTAAAGTTTTTCCAGTACTTTTATTGCCATCTACCTCAATAGTTACACTTACATTACTACTTAATCCATCAGGAACAGTTACTTTTATCGAAGTGGCACTCCACTGCACTCCATCCTGACCAGAAGCAATTATTACTGAACCAAAATTTATTTTACCAGAAGAGCCGAATCCTGAACCAGAGATGGTAATTTCATTCCCTATTTTAGCAGCTGAATTTACAATTTCTTTAATGGCTGGAATTACTTTGAATTTTTCCGGAGCGGTAGCTTCTTTATTTTCAGAAGAAATGATTTTCACTTCAACATTTCCACTTATTCCTGTGGGAACAGTTGTTTTTATGGAAGTATTTGTCCATTCAGTAATAGCAGTGCCTTCTATCACCACATTCCCAAAGTTTACTTTTCCTTTATCAGTTCCAAAATATTCTCCAGTAATGGTCACTTCCGTTCCAATTGTTCCTTGATTTGGGGTAATGGTTGTTACTTTAGGGTTTGTTATTTTGGGTTGGGTTATATCATACACATATATTAATCCATTTGCCTGATATGCTGCTGCAAAAAGGTATTTATTGTCATTGGAAATTTCTATATCGATTGGCCTTTCAATGATTTCATTTACTTTCTGGTTTAAACTAAGCTTCCCTTCACTGTCAAAATTGTAGGCAGAAACTTTGTTATCACTTTCTGCAGAAACATAAACAATAGGTTGGTTAGATAAAGGAGATGCTAATACTTTTCTAGCTCTACCTAAATGATCTGTTTTATCAATTGTTGATGCCTGTGTTAAAGTTCCATTGGAGGTATTTCTTGTATAAGAAATTAGAGAATTATCTAATCTATTTCCTACAAAAACAAATTTCCCATCTTTTGAAACATCAACTCCAAATGGACCTTCCTGACCAGAACTATTATCTGAATTTTCACCAGCAGAAAACCTTTGAACATAAGAAGCTTGAGACCAATTGGCATTTTTTCTGATTAGAGTAACTGACGCATTTCCTACTTCTGTAACATAAAGGAAGTTATCGTCAGGGGAAATTGCCACCTCCCTTGGAAATTTAAGATCTCCTATTGTTTTGACTAAAGTTACATCTCCAGTGCTAATGTTTCTTTCAAAAATTAAAAGGACATTTCCTGTGGCAGCTGGGAAGATTAGATATTTTCCATCTGAGTCATTGCTAAGATGTAAGGAATTAGGCTCCATTAAACCATTAACCTTGTTTATTAGGCCTTCACCATAATAGGTCTTTTTCTTAGTTAATTTACCATCTCCCTGGTTAATTTCATAAATAATAAGGGTATTTGCAAAAGCTCCGGTAGCATACAAAAATTTTCCATCTGGACTTACAATAACTGAATTTGAACCATTTAAATCATTTGTAATGGGATCATCAACTTTTTGAACAAATGAGAGAGTTCCATTATCATTTACTTTATAAACAAAAATAAAATCATTACCTGTTTTGAAAAAATCAGAGGATGAAATATATAGGTATTTATTATTTGGACTTATAGTCAATGTATGGGGATATGTTAAATTTCCATCATTTAAATTGTTATTTAAAGTAAGTAATTGACCGTTTACTGTGGGGGGAATAAGGAATAATAGAAAGAGGAATTGTAAATACTTTTTCATAGTTTCAGTTATTTGTAAAATGCACTTCTGACTTTTATCGTCAGGCTGAAAGTATTAATAATGAGATATTAGCAGGGATTGAAATAAAGAATTATGGCGTGCCAGGCTCAGCCAATAATTCTTCTGTTATAGGATCTGTACCGGGGTTGGGGTTATCCCCACCACCATCACTGCCAAATGCCAAAACCCCTACAATAGCTCCTGCAGCTATAACTGGAGCGATTTTTAACCATAAAGGCACTTTTCTTGAAATCTTAAATTCTTTACTAACTGACTTGTTTCTTGAATCATCAGGGTCACTCACTCTAAATTGATACCCTGTTCCAACATTATACAAATCTGGTTTCCATTTAAATGATCCATCAGGGTCATTGTTGGAGATTGTATTTACCAATCTGCCGTTTTGCAAAATTTCCAATTTACTTCCAACACCACTTAAACTATTAGCCCAGGTGATTTCATAATTTTTCCCTTTCACATATTTTCCTTTTATTTCTGTAAATGAATAACTCTGCACAAGGGGTTTAGGTAAAGTTTTTAAGGTGGTAAGTTCACTTTTTTCAGAAATCCTTTCAGTTTTTTCTTCTTTGGCAATTATATGAAATTGATATTCAGTATCGGATTCCAATTCAGTGACTTCAAAATACTCTTCTCCAGTTGTTCCAACTAGCTTATTATTCATGTAAATTTCATAAGTAATTGAATCTACCTTATTAGCAACAGGATTCCAGGAAATTCCCAATTCAGTTATTTCCTGTTTATTTGCTATAATATTTTCTGGAATATCTAAAGGGATTTTCTTTATTTCCTCATTGATGTGCAAGGCCGGATTGTAAAAGACAACGCTCACAATTACAGGTTTCCACTTGGAGTTAATTCTTTCCGCTTTGATTGTAGCTATTCTTTCAGTTTGCCTATATAAGGTGTTTTTGATTCTGTGTTTACTATTAAATTTACTTTTAAAATAAACCTCGGTATAAACATATTCATCTTGTTTTACACTGAAAAGAGTAATATCAGAAAACGTTATAGAATTTTCACTTTTCTTCTCATAGAAAAGCTCTAAGTCATTTAAATACCTTTTTATTTTTAAATCCTTAACCTTATTAAAATCTGTATTATTAGGATCAATATCATCTTCAATAATAACATCAGCATCCTTAAAAATTTGGTTTCCAGATTTTGGGTTATAGCTGTTTTCAGAAATCTCCTTTTTCTCATACTCTCCCAGATCAGGATCACTAAGGAGATTTAATAGGAGTTCAAATTCACCTACAAAACCTTCTGAAAGAAATTTTATCTCTTTCTGATCACTTTCGGAAAGTTCCTGACTGTAAACTGAAAAGCATGGTACAATAAAAGTGATGGCGATAAGTAATAAAAAGTTTTTCACAGAATTAATTTAAGTTTAAAGCTTTTAATTTATAGCTTTCTTTCTGGGAGTCATCCATTTTTCTTAATTTGCTTATTAGCCATCCCGAATTTTTAGTTCTTCTCTCGAAATTTTCAACAGTAAAAACCCATCCATTTACCTGCAAAAAGTGGTAGGTGATTTGGTCTACTTGTTTAAAAACTAGAGATTTTGATGGAAGTAGGCTTAAGAATATAGATAGTTGGTCAGCCTGAAAATCGCTACTGACATAATTTCTAATATTCGATGTATCAATAAATGCCCGATCGAGTGAAATAAAGTTGGTACCGTGGCTTGCCGGATTTAATGATTTGGATTTGTTTGTACTGTAAGGTGGTTCAAGAAACTCCCCTTTTACAGCAGAAATTACCCATTTTGTAGATTCTGTTTCAGCAGAATACTCTACTTTCATAATCATTTGTAAAGGGTAAGATTGGCCTTTATAATCAACTGAACAGTTTAGTTCTGCAAACCAGTTGGGATCATAAAAACTTAAGAAATAGGGAGTAGTATTACCATTAACCAAAGCAATAAATTCATTTTTTTCATCCTTATTCCAGGAATTATCTTCCATATTAAAAAGAGAATTAATCAATTCATCTCTTGTCACTTCATGGCCATTAAAATTTTCTTTAATATAATTTGAAATTAAAGTTTTGTCAGAGTTATTGAATCTTTCGAAAAACTCATCAATTTGTTTCACCTCAAAGGCAAACCTTTCATCATCCAACCCATTTCCAATCTGAGCAAAGGCTGGTATAGAAAATAATCCAAGAAATATTA
>JAHQVQ010000167.1 GCA_019634305.1 Flammeovirgaceae bacterium
AATAAGAAAGATAGGAATGGCCCAATCCTTTAGCCAATAATAAACTGCACCTGTAAATAATAACAAAATGGAAAAGAGCAGGAGTACACTTGCAGCAGCAGGAATTTGTAACCAGGAGATATCTCGGAACAGTCCCAAAAACAAAATAATTATAAAAGCAAAAAATTGGATAAGTAGTGCATTTAGCTGGTTCTGATCAAATACTTTTAAGATAGTTTCTCGATCAACTGGATAGTTGTTCTTTGTTTTTTTAATAGAAAACGGGAAATCAATATAAGAGGTAATAATAGCTTTTTGAGTTTTGGCCATATTTAGTCTGTCCATCACATTTACCCGCTGTAGCCTACTTTTCCTTATTGTTTTGTCTACATTTTCAGCCAAGTGCTTTACGATATCCAGATTAGTAGTCTTAAAATACAAATAGGACAGCACTAATACGATCAGGTATCCGATGATAAAACCAAGGATTTTTGTGAGAACATTAAAAACTGTAGCAGCTTCCGAATCCAGCTGAAAATTAATAAACCTGAAGATATAATATAAGGTAAATACAATTGGGATAATGCTATTATTGAGGGAATATTTAACAAATGGGGACTGAAGATTCCCCAGGAAATTATAGCGGTAGGCACATAGAATATAACTGGTAACCTGAAAAGCAATAGTAAAAGCACTTAGCCCTAGACCTACTATGAAAAAACTTAACCAGTTGACTTTGTTTAAATATTCAGGATCTAGGAACAAATATTTTATTACAAAACTTTATCCAATATTACCACTTACCACCCCAACAAGAATAAGCCAATAACCAAACAGGAGTATATTTTTCTTTAAATGAAAAACTACTAAGTGGATAGGAAAAGCAAATATGATTTTCTTGAAAACCCTGTAGAGCAATTTTGGTCAAGTATAGGTTAATAAAACCTTTTCCTTTCTATAAGTAACTAACCATAAAATAACCGTGTATTTTGACTTGCTACTTAATTATTATACTTCAACTAATTGTGTTGTTGATAACAGAAAAAAAAAGAGTGAAACAAAAATTGCTTCACTCCTCAATATAAAAATTTTAACTTAGAATTTTAATTATCCTCCAAAATCATCAAAAGATACATGCTCTGGTGGAACTCCAAAATCATCACACATCTTTACTACAGCTGCATTCATCATAGGAGGACCACAGAAATAGAATTCAATTTCATCTGGTTCCTCGTGTTTTGATAAATAATTATCAATTAAAACCTGGTGAATAAATCCTTTAAAGCCATCTCCTTCTTCATCATCCATATCTTTTTTAACTTTCCAGTTATCTTCAGGAAGTGGTTCGGATAAAGCTATATGATATTTAAAATTAGGAAACTGCTTTTCAATTTCTCTAAAGTGTTCAGTATAAAACAACTCTCTTCTGGATCTTCCTCCATACCAAAAAGATACTTTTCTTCCAGATTTCAAGGTATGAAATAAGTGGAAAATATGAGATCTTAACGGAGCCATTCCTGCACCACCACCTACATAAATCATCTCCTTCTCAGTCTCTTTAATAAAGAACTCACCATAAGGACCGGAAATCGTAACTTTATCTCCTGGCTTGCTGCCGAAAACATATGAAGAACAAATTCCAGGATTAACATCTAACCATTTGTTATTGGCTCTATCCCAAGGTGGAGTTGCAATCCTGATATTTAGCATTACAATATTTCCTTCAGCAGGGTGGTTAGCCATTGAATAAGCTCTAAAAATTGGCTCATCATTTTTCATCTTTAAATCCCAAAGATTGAATTTATCCCAATCTTCTTTGAATTTATCTTTTCCTTCTGGATCATCCGGATGCGGAGCAATATCCATAGTTTTAAAATCTACTTCACATTCCGGAACATCAATTTGTATATATCCACCAGATTGAAAATCTAAAGTTTCACCTTCAGGTAATTTTACTACAAACTCTTTAATAAATGTAGCGACATTGTAGTTAGAAACTACTTCACATTCCCATTTCTTAATACCGAAGATTTCTTCATCTACCTTAATCTTCATATCCTGCTTCACTTTTACCTGACAGGATAGTCTCACATGTTCATGTTGTTCGGTTCGGCTTAAATGTCCAACTTCTGTAGGAAGAACATCTCCCCCTCCATCTTCAACAACACACTTACACATGGCACAAGTACCTCCACCACCACAGGCAGAAGGTAAAAATATTTTTTGGGCTGATAATGTAGAAAGCAAAGTTGAACCAGCTGGGGTAATAATAGGGTTAGCTTCATCTCCATTGATTACAATTTTTACATCGCCACTTTGAACAAGCTTGGACTGGGCAAAAAGAAGGATTACCACAAGTAACAAAATGATAGCTGTAAAAGCCACAATCGATGAAACAACTACTGTTGTTAATTCCATTTGAAATGCTATTTATATAAATTTTACAATTGCGGAACAAATATAGTTTATAGATTCATTCTATGAAACGAACCTGAAATTTTTAAACTTAAAATATTTAAAAACTGTATTTCAAAAACAAAAAAAATCCTGAATTGTTTATGCAAACCAGGATTTGAAGCTTTTTACAAAAGATTTTCTTCAGAATAGGCTATGTATTTTTATTTTTTCAAGCAATTGTCTCTTTAATATCCAACCATTCTTCCGCAGCCTTGTCATCAGTAAAAAACATTGTTTCAAACAATGATCCTTTCTCGCCTTCCAAGGTTTGCTCAATAGCCACTTGAGAAAACAAATCCTCACTCATCAGGACAGCCACCTTCATATTAGTTTCTCCAACAAAAATCTCCTTATTTACCCATTCTTGGATATCTGGGGAAATCAGGTATTTTAAATCCCTGCAATAAGAAAGTAATTTTACGGGTTTAAATTTCTTAATTTGATCTCTGAAAATTAACATTTCATTTCGATAGTCATCATCCCTCATGTCAATAGTAGTAGGAAACCAACGAGAAATGATTAAAGAAGAGCTAGTATCAATAAGAACTTCATGGAACTTTGAGGTGTGTAGTATATTCATTACTAATTAAAGTGATATTTTTTATTATAATTTTACATCAAAACCTTATAAAAAGTTCATTATTATAAATATGATTATATTTTTTCTTAATATAGTTAAATTCTAAACAGCTTTCCTCTATATAAGTATATGTCTCCTTAAGAATATCCTTTTCAGGTATTTCCTAAAGTCCAAAATTATTATTCAAAGAATGGAATCCCTTCAGTAGCATATTTTTTCATTCCCTCTTCATTTATTTCCACACCTATTCCCGGTTTTTCAGAAAGTGTAATAAAACCATTTTCCACCATTGGCCCATCAAAAGTGACAATTTCCTGGAACATAGGGTTTTCATGGAAATAAATTTGCCATTCTAAAATCATAAAGTTGGGAACAGAGGCACAAACATGGCAAGAAGCCATCGCTCCAAGATAAGAAGCTACCATATGAGGAGCGAAAGGAACATAATAAAGATTTGATAAATTGGCAATTCTTTGGGCTTCTCCTAATCCTCCAGCCTTTTGCAAATCTGGCATAATAATATCAACAGCTCCGATTTCCAGTAATTTCCTGAAACCATGAGCTAAATAATGGTTTTCCCCAGCACAAATGGGAGTACTCGTAGATTGGGTAATTAGTTTGTAAGCATCAACATTTTCTGCAGGAATGGGTTCTTCCAGCCACATTAACCTTACAGGCTCAAGTAACTTAGCCGCCTGTTGCCCTGTAACTGAGTCATATCTACCGTGCATATCTGCACAAATATCAATGTTTGGACCTACAGCTTCTCTTGCTGCAGACATTTGGTCTACCATTCTTTGCAATTCAGCCGCACTTGCAGTCCAATTATAATGATCATATTTATTGGGATCATTACTCTGATCAAGGTCAAACTTTACGGCAGTGAATCCCATATCTTTTGCCTTTTTAGCATAGTCGGCAAAATCTTGTGGGGTTGGTAATTTATTCTGGTATAGTGCGGTATCCATATATACCCTGATTTTATCCCTGAATTTTCCTCCCAATAATTGATAAACAGGTAATCCTAAAGCTTTTCCCGCCAAATCCCAAAGTGCAGTTTCTACTGCTGTTAATACTGCTACAAACATTCCAGACTGAGCACCTTCAAAAAAACCTCTTCTCCTTATATCTTCGAACAATCGATGAACATTTAATGGATTTTTACCCAATAGCCTTTGCTCAAACATTTTCACCAAATGATAGGTCCCAGGTGTAGCATCTACTCCTTCACCACAGCCCCAGATGTCCTGATTAGAATGAATTTTCACAAACAAACTATGTCCAGTCCGAATGTATCCACATTTAATTGCGGTAATTTTCAGATCGGATGGCATAGAGGATTTTGGCGTTTTTTCCACTGCCGCTTCTAATTCATTCCCGAAAGTAAGCAAGGGACTTACTGCTCCAGCAGCCAATGATTTGGAAAGGAAAGATCTTCTATTCGTCAATTTAGTTTTCATTTTCATAGTTTCAATTAATTAAAATAAGGGAAAGAAAGTTTTTTGGATAATAATTTTTTACCAGGTTCTTGTTTTGAGTAGCTCATGAATCTGTTCTCTTGGGACAGGAAGATCATCAATATGAGCATTTAGCCATTGGGAAAAATCTTTTTCAATTTCATCAGACCAGCGAGTATCAATCTGACCAGGAGTATATTTTTGTTCTCTCAGTCTTTGGTGGCCAAACATATCTCTTAGCCTTACAATCTCAGAAGTTTTCACCACCTTTTCAGCCAAATGGGGTGGAATAAAAATAACCCCACCATTTCTGCCAAGTACCACGTCCCCTGGCAATACTGTAGCCATTCCAATTCTAGTTGGTTGATTTATTCCCACCAAAGTAGTATTCAATTGTCCATTAGGGTTATTCAAATGGTGAGAAGGATGGTAAGTCCTGAAAAATGAAGTAAAACCACCTATTTCCTTTAGCCCGTCAATATCTCTAATGGCTCCATTGTACACAATACCATTTCCTGATTTAGTGTAAATAGAATTTCCAAGGTTATCTCCTATAGTTGGTCCATCCAGATGAGCTCCAAACTGATCCACAACATATACATCTCTTTTCACCAATAGGTCAATCGGCCAGGAATTTTGAGATTTTACTCTTCCATCCTGATTGTGGCCCCTGTCATCAATCACTCTATGAATATCTGGCCTTCCGGGCATAAATATGGCTGTTATTGCCCTTCCTACTAATACACTATCAGGGTTTATACACATCCAGCCCTCAGCATATTGATATTTAAAATTTTCTCCTTTTAATACTGCCCAGGCTTCTTCTAAAGTAACCTGACTCATTCTGTCCAGGATTTCATCTGATACTTTTGGTCTTCCATCGGGAAACCGTTCACCTTCCCATTTAGGTGTTAAAAAGATTAGTTCTTCTTTAGAAATTTGTTGAGAACATACTGTTTGACTTATGAAAAAGCACCACAGTATAATCATTAGTTTTTGACTAGTCATTATGGATAATAAATCGGTGAAAAATGTAAAAAAGGGATAATCTCATTTAAGGTAGGAAAAATTACCTATTGGAATCAAGGGAAATAAAATTAAAAGAGGTTTCTTATCTATTGAACTAAGGATAAATCACTTTTAAAAGGGTAATTAAGCTACTCATAATAATTTCATAACTTCCTTAATATGAGTTAAAAGCTATATTTTTTCTATTCTAAATTAAACTTCACAACGTAAGAAAAAACACAAAGCCTCTGTATTTAATTACTCGATTTTTTTAACTAACCAACCATTCAATCATGAAAACTATTAAAATTCCCAAGCACCCTAAATTCTTAATATTCCCCTTACTTTTGATTTTTCTTTTTACCAATTGTGCCAAAGAACCGGAAGAGGAAATGACTCCGGAAGAACGATTAATCACAGCAGATGTAAAAGAAATTACCGTTGCTCCAACTGAATCCAATGGGCCCAAAACAGAACTAATGAAAATTGAACCAGAGCATCTGGTATTCCCTGAAGACAGTAATCCTAATGCTAGAATATCTTCATACGGGACTACAGATTATGTTGATTTCCATGATAAAATGGCTTTGACCATCATTCCTGATAATGCCAGAAATACTTTTACTCACTGGCCATATTATATTCAAAAAATTGGAAATGGCTGGATCCATGTAAAAGAGAATGATGGTGAAAATTATAATGAGGGCTTCAGAAGTGAATATAACCACTACCATCTAGTCTATGAAGATTTTTTACCATGCTTTCTCCCTTCTGGCGAATTTGGAAAACCTTCTGGAAGTTCGTGCCTGAATATGGACCCGACCTTACAAAACAGAGAACTTTTCACTCACTCTGGTGATCACTGGATAAAAGTCTATGTTTATGACTATGAAAATCCTAGTAGAAATTTTGATTTATTGGAGATAAAAGTGGTAAATGGTCCAATCCAACTTTGGTTTAAACAAGCTTCTGGTGGCTGGAAATACTGGCAGTCACTGGGAGTTGGCAGATGGAATTTATCAAACTATTGTAAGGATATTAAGGAAGTTCTTATTTCTGGTCAACAAGGTTTTTCCCCAATTGGAATAGATGACTTAAAAATTAAAGTACCATATTAATTTCGACAAAACAACCTGAACATCCTAGATGTTCAGGTTGTGTGTTTTTATGAGGTTATTCTGTCATTTTTATTTTTCAATTCCCCACATATCGAATTGATCATTATTGAAATATATGATTTTTGGATATTTCCAAACCAAGGCTGCATCAACATGATTAAAATCAAGCCCATACCAATTTAATTCACTAATTTTCTTTGGATAACCTTCGTCTGCCCTATCTTCATAAACATCGTATCGAATATATTCCCCATCACTAAAAAAATAGGATTTCCCATTTTCCAAAGTAATCACAGCATCGATATGATCAAAAGTTAATCCGGGCCATGTTTTTTCATTTAATTCCTTGGGATATCCAGGATCCACCTGATTCAATTCCACATTAAACCTTAAGTATTCATTCCCCTTAAAGAAATAAGCTTTTTCATTACTTGGCCAATAAGTTGCTGCATCAAGTTGCTCATAATCTACTCCGGGCCAATACTCTGCAGTTTTAACCGGATAACCTTCATCAAGGACATTGGTTTTAGTATCCCACCTTACATATTCATCTTTATAAAATAAGTAAACTTTGGCATTGTTAGGCCAATAAAGTGCTGCATCTACATTTGAAAAAGGAATATTTTCCCAATCTTTTTTTATCGAACCAGGAGAAAACTGAGTAAGCTCCTCCCTTGCACTTGCAACATCTTTGTGGGTAATTCCTGCTTTTTCCAGATCTTCTAAATCTAAAAGGAATGCTTCTCTGAAAACCCCAACTCCATATGGTTTTTCCTTCCACTCCTTGTAAAACTTCAAAGCTTCATCCTTTTTTCCTCCGAAAAGATATGCAGTTGGAAGATTGGTATAGATACCTTCTTCTGCATGGAGTTCAATACCTCTTTTTACAGCTTTTTCTGCAACAGAAAATTCTTTTTCAAATAATTTATACCATGATAAATTCCAATAGGCACTTCCTGCATTGGATTTTTCAAACTGGTCACCTCCAAGAATAAAATATCTTTCGTATAATTCAGCAATAACCTGATAAGCACTTGCCAGTTGCTTAATTTCGTAACTTGGTATTTCTTTTACCCTTTCTTCATAAATTTTAATTGCCTCAAACACTTCCGATACTCCACCTGAATTTATAAAGTATTTATAATCGATTTTGCCTAATCGAAATAATTCTACATTATCTACTAATAAAGGAATTACTTTTTCAAAATCTTTATGTTTGATTCCTTTACTTTCTAATTGCTTGATATCCTCAAGGAATTTTCGCCCAATAGTATAATTATACTCCTTTAAGATTGGAGATACCTGCCCTTTACTTTCTAACAGCTTTTCACTTTGAGAAGCTAATAATTCAACATCCAAATAACTTACTTTAAAGTCATCTACTGCAATAGAAGTTTTTGATAATACTTTTACACCAATCCTGGTCTCCCCTATTGGAGTGTAAGGCATAGAATGAATATAATTTTCGTTCAAAAAGAAATGATAGTTTGATCCAATTTTTCTTACAGTAAACTTATTGTAATCACTGTTGTTCACAATTTCTGATTTTGTCCACTCCTTAAAGTCTACCCATTCTTCATCTTGGTACCCTCGAATTACAAAATATCCATTTGCTGAAAAACCAAAGGAATATTCCTCAGGATTTTCTGGCGTACCCCAAATCAAATCCAATGAATTATTATTTTTTCCATTCAGGTATTTTATTTTAACTTCAATTTCAAAATCTTTCTCTTCCTCAATATTGAATGTAGAAGTTGTCAATTTGGATCGATCATCTAAACATTCAAAATAATAATGGCCATCTCTTATTTCACCAATATAGCCATCTCCAGTGCTGGCCCACTTATGTCGATTATCAACAAAATGATCATCACGAATACTTTCCCTTTGAAGGAGTTTGTTTATTTTTAATTCATGAACGAGTTTTTTTGCCTTTTCAAACTGATTGTTAAAAATGTAAGCAATAGCCAATTGAGATTTTGCATGACTATTTGATGGGTTAAATTCATATCCTCTTTTAGCCGCTTCTAAGGCTTTTCCAAAAGATTTTAAAAATATAAGATCATGAGATAATGCAACATTAGCCTCACTCATCACCATATTGAAATCAGAAGTGCCCTCCATTGACTGTTCCAATGAAAGGATTTCCTTTTCTTTGGCAATCACAGCCTCCTGGTAATTCTCTGCTTTTTGATAATAATCCCATAATAATTTATATTCTGAATTTAATATCACCTTATTTTCAGGATAAAATTCCTTATAATAATCTATCACTTTTTGCTGCGAAATAGCTGCATTACTATGTTTTTCAAATAATTCACTTTGGATATTTGCTGCATTACTGTTCCCATTAATTATTTTTTTCCAGATTTCTTCCTTTTTATTCTGATCTTGAATTCTATCTTCTCGGGTTAATTCTTCAAATATTTTATTGGCAGCTAAAATATAATCTAGCTTTTGATCAGATTTAGAAGTCTTTTCTGCTAAAGAATCATAAAAGAATCCAGCCTCAATTATTTCATTTGTATTTCCAAGAGCCAGGAAGTCTTCAGTTACATCCAGCCCCTCCAAAGCATATTCTTTCAATGAAAAAGCAGGTAGCTTTCCTTGAGATATAAAAGTAAAAGGTGTAAAAATTGCATCTCTAACCATCACCTCATTATCATCAGATGCAGACAGAATGTATTTTCCATCTGGTGAAAATAATGCTGTATTTACAATGTCTTTATGATCATTATAAATTTTGATGATATTGCCATCCATATCCCATAACCTTAAACTCCGGTCAGTACTTCCTGTAACAACCATGCTTTGATCAGGAGAAAAACCCACTGAAATCACATAGCTCGTATGCCCTTCAAAACTTTGAATTTGATTTCCCTTCCAATCATAAATTTTTGCTGTATTATCCTTACCACCTAATAAAACGGTTTTGTTATCTGGTGAGAAACAACCAAAAAATATATATTTCTTGTAAGCCTCAATTTTAGAAAGAATATCTCCATGAATAGACCAAATTTTTGCAGTTCCATCGGCACTTGTAGATAGTAAAGATTGGCCATCTGAAGAAAATTCTAATGAGGTTATCTTCCCTTCATGTGCTTCAAACCTGCTTTCTTCCTTTCCGTCTAAATTCCAAATTACAATTTCTAAATCCTCATTGGCAGTAGCAAAATATTTTCCAGTTGGTGAATAAGCTGCCTGACGAAGCCTTGCCTCATCCATAATGGATAGAATTTGATTACCATCCTGGTCCCACAAAATGGCTTGTTTATCCTTTCCTACGGTAAGCAATGTATCAGCCTCTTTAGAAAAACACACATCTCTCACATGATCGTCATGCCCTGAAAAAGACTTAATTAAATCACCATTAATATTTTTTAATACAGCTTTATGGTCATGCCCTTTCATTAGAATTGAATTATCCTTATTTGAAAATGCAAAGGAATTGATTGAGCTTCCAGCATCCTGAAATGGAAGATATATTTTTCCTTCAATAGGCCAGATTTTAATGGTATGGTCTAGTCCACCCGAAACAATCATAGTACCATCGTCAGAAAATGTTGCTGATCTTACTGCTGCTTTATGTCCTTTGAAAATCTTTAAAAGATTCCCTTCCAAGTCCCATATTTTGAGAGATTTATCATTCCCTGCCGTAAGAATGAACCTCCCATGTGGTTTTGAAAAAGAAACACTTGATGTATAATCAGATTCTAAAGTTTTTAAAAGAGTCCCATTTAAATCCCATAGTTTGGTTGTCCGATCCCAACTGCCTGTCAAAATTTTTGTACCATCTGGAGAAAAAGCTACAGATTCTACATCACCATCGTGCTGAAAGTTTAATAACTCCTTGCCTTCCAAATTCCATAATTTGGCAGTATTGTCTTCACTTCCTGACAAAATATAATATCCATCTGGAGAAAACTTTACACTCCCAACACCTTTATCGTGACTGATTGCCCTAATAAATTCGCCATTAATATCCCATAACCTTATGGTAGAATCTTTACTTCCAGTAACCACATATTGGTTATCCGGAGAAATATCTACTCCCCAAACAGGTTGAGTATGACCCAAAAACCTTGCTTTTATTACTCCTTTTTCATCCCATAAAAGAGCTGTTTTATCATAGCTACTTGTAATTATTAAACTACCATCACTATTAAAGTCTGACCCCAATACTGTATCATCATGCTTATCAAAAACATACTTTACCTTTCCATCCTTTGACCATAATCTCGCTTTTGAATCTCTTCCCCCACTAATAAAAGTCTGATTATCTGGAGAAAATGAAACCGTATATATATTATCATGATGATCATCAAGGCTATGACTATAAAATTCATTTTCGTTGTAGATATCATAAATAATCTGCTCAATACCTTCAATAGGGTTCTTTTGGTAGGCTCTATGGGCAACCCTTAAAGCAATCGTTGGATCGTTTTTAGCAATTTGCAATGCTGTAGTAGCATCTCCAATTGTCAACCCCTGCAGTTCCACTTCTGATTTTGCCAATAAAGTAGCTAATTCCGATTTTTCAGCTTTCAGTTTTGCTTCTTCCGCTTTAATTTGCTGAACTCTTGCATAATCTCTTGCCTGCAAAGCTGATTTCTTTTCCCTTTCCAGTTCATCTTGCTTTTCTTGTAAAGCTTCAAGGGCCTTTGAAACTTTATCCTGTTCTTCTTTTACTTTGTCTAGTGCATTTTCAGTTTCTTTCTGCGCTGTCAGGGCTTTTGTTTTGGCATCCAATGCTTCTATAGCTCTTTCTTCAGCAATTTTTTCATTTTTTATTGCCTCCTTTTCTTTCTCAAAAGCATAGAATAATCCTCCCAAAGCAAAAACTAAAGCCACTATTGATGCCCATAGCAAAACTCTTAGCCGTTTCGTAGTTCGCCTTTCTTTTAGAAGATTGGCATTTATGGCTTTTTGACTTTCCTCAATAAATTCTTCCTGTAATGCAGTGGGTTCTGGCTTTTTATTATTTTCAACTGACTCTCTAAACCACAGTTCGGCTATTGTAAATTCACTTCCTCTTAGCAATAATGATTTATCCTTACCTTTTTCACTCCATTCCATAGCTCTCCTCTGCCACTTGGTATGCGCTTGCAAATGCTCCCTATCCGTATCGAGTGTTCTTACTAATTGGCTAAAAGCAGTAATAAAATCTTCTTTTTCAAAATCTATCCATTGTACTGCAGCCAAGGCTGGAGGCATGATTTTCGGATCAGTTTCCCTATACCTTACTGTGATAAACCTTTTGTTTAACTGAGATGCATAAGCTACCTCATCCGCACAAAACTCAGATTCAACGGCATCGGGGGAAATGATAAATAAAAAGTTATCGGCACTTTCAATTCCCTTATATATTTCCTGCTGAAAATCAGAGCCATCGGCAATACTCTCTTGATCGAACCAGGTCGTTTTTCCATTGAGTTGTAATTGTTCATTTACCTTTCTGGCAAAATCACCATCTGTTCTGGAATAAGAAACAAAAACTTCTATATTTTGCTGCCCACTATGATCTGTACTTTCTTTAATAAATTTCTCATGCAGCTTTGTAGGGAGGTGATAATCTCTTTTTTGTCCAATTTTCAACCAGGCCTGAGCATTTTGCAGATTGTATCCTCTTAAATAAATACTAGGGTTTTTACCTTGTCTTTCCCATTTTAATGCCTGTGCCAAAAAGACTTTATGCTTCTCATAATACCGCTTGTCCTTATTTAATTGACCTATTAAAGCATTGGTGGCATCATAAAAAGAGGCATTTTCAGTAAAATCTATATATTGAAGTTTTTTGACAACATCTGGTAAATCCTTCTCCAATGTAGGAGATATCAAAAGTGGAAAAATCCTTTTATTATATTTTTGAGCATGTTCTAATTCCCTCAGACAATACTCAGAATTAACTGAATTTGGAGAAAGAAAAAACAACAAATTATCTGCTCTTTCTATCCCTTCTTCAATAGCCTGATCATAATCTACTCCTTTTTGAATATCGTTCTGGTGAGTCCAGGTGGTAAACCCGTGGCGCAACAGTTCTTTATTTATTTCATCTCTTCTATCAATGTCTTCGGTAGCATAACAAATGAAGGCATTTGTCATTAAATTTTCTGCATTTTTCTTTGCCTCAGCAAGATATTCACAGTGTAAATCAGATGGAAGACATGGAGGTTTATTCCCGGAAAAAGTGGAACCTAACCAACTTTCTGCTACCTGCCTGTCTTTCCCCACTAATAATCCCTGACGATCTTTCTGGGTTCTTTCCCATTCCAGGGCTTTTAGCAATAAATGAGTATGTTCTGCTACAAATTCTTTACTATCTTCCAGAAGTGATTGTATTTCACTGAATCCTTTATCAAAATCATCAATTGCCTGCCACTCCTCGAGAGGAATAGAAGCGTCTTCCTTTTCCCGTAAATAGACCCAGTTAATTTTACCAATTTCTTCATGAACCTTGTATAAATCCCGTTCAACCTGCAATACCGGAATAATCCGTTTTTTGTACTTTATTGCTAACTCAATCTCTTTTAAACAATATTCAGATCCAATGGCATGAGGGGCTATTACAAATAAAAAATTATGGGATTTCTCTATGGCTTTATCAATCTGATCCTGGAAATCCACACCAAGAGGCAAGTCATCCTGATCTATCCAAACATCATATCCATTACTTAAAAGTGCCTTATTTAGTTTTCCTGCAAACGCTCTACTTTCTTTTCTTCCATAGGAAATAAAGATGTCATGGTATTTCATTTCAACAGAGTGGTTTTTATTTACAGCAAAATCCATAGATTAGATTACTTGATAATGGTGATAATTTTCTAAACATTAAATACAATGCTGTTAATAATATTAAATTGTAGGAAATCCTTCATTTTGCGGGGGCTATGAGGGATTTTGAATAATTTTTTTTTAATTATTTTCAAAGAGATGTTTTAGTATTAAAATAAAGGTTAATAATAGGATTATATCAGGAAGAAATAGATTTAATGACTTTTTCTAATCCAGCATTAAAATTTTCTGTGTTGATTCACAAAGTGTACTTTATTAAATGTAACCTTCCTATCAAATGTTTTTTTTCTTTGAATGCTTTTACAAAACTTGGCCAATCATCACTAAAAATCACATCATAGCTGATTTTGAGTTCATCAAGTCTTTGCAGTAGCTTTTTGGCTGTCTTATAAAAACTCATGCGACAATTTCACCACTTTGGCTATGTAGGCATAGATCAGCATTCTTTGCGTTTTTTCTCTCCCACATAAGCCCAAAATTCATCCACTTCTAGTTGGTCATAATTTTGCTATTGAGGCTGAATAATCTTATTAGATTTGATCAGTACACTAAGTAACTTACCAATACTTATATTTTCAATTTAAGCAATGTCCCTATTGCCCACATTGCGGACTATCATGAGCTCAATTCGTTTATAAAGCCCACTTTGACAGCCTTTATAGCTTAATTGGAAGTCTCCGATAAACTGAGAACCACAAGTTTTACATTGAAAATTTTGTTTGCCAGTTTTTTTCTTACCATTTTTCTTGATATTTGTACATTGGCAATTATGATAATGGAGTGCTATTTCGATTTTCACACATTAAAAATACTCCATTGTTGCTGATTACCAATTATTTATACAAGCATACTTTTTGAAACATCTCCCTTACGTTAATTTTAATGTCTACAATAGTCTGAATTTGAAATGAATAAAATGTTGTTATGTTTAATTTCAATAATCTTTTTGATTACATATAGAGGTGAAAATTATTTTACAAATGAGGAGAACGACATAAAAGGAGGTATTACAAAACAAGAAGTTAAAAAACATAAAATATTTGTAGACAAAATTCATATTGGAATGACCATCCAAGAATTAAAGAATGTCTATGGATCTTCTGAGTTTATTAAAGCACCAGTGCATTAATATGGGATTGATGGTAAAAGTATGAGTATTTTAGTTCAAGAAAAAGGGGAGTCATTATTTTTTGTGTGGTCAAAGTTTTGGGAAAAAAGAAATTCAAAGTATTACTATTCTCTCTGAAAAAATTGTTATTGACGAAGGTGTTCATGTGGGAATATCTTTTGAGGAGTTCCTTAATCGATATCCTGGAGCGAACTTAATACTAGATGAAATTGATAATAGCTATGAATATTTCTGTGTAAGTGCCAGCACTAATTTATATAGAGCGATTACATCTCAGTATCAATCAGTTGTGGCAAAATAGAATATATTTAAATTTGACCAATTACTTACCTGATCAAAATTATTGTATCGAATTTTTAACCTCAGATTCTATTAGAGTAGGTGAGTATGATATAGATTCAGGGGAACCTGAATCTATAAGAATTAAAAATGCTAAAATAAAGATAGATAGAATCTCAATAAGATAGCATAATATTTCTGTATTAAATTTACTAATATCCTTAATCAATTAAATCATAATCAGAAAATGAGCAAATTAAGTTATACTTCTTCGGGTGATGGTGTTCCTTTAGTTTTAATTCATGGCTTTTGTGAAAGCAGGAAATTGTGGGCAAATTTTTCGGCTATGCTTTCTGTGAAGTACCTTGTGATTAATGTGGATTTGCCAGGATTTGGAAAGAGTCCTTTAAATGTTGAAACTCCAAGTATCACTTCTTTTGCAGAAGAAGTAAATGATTTGTTGGTGGATTTAAAGATTGAAAAATGCCAAATGGTAGGGCATTCATTAGGAGGGTATGTAGCGCTTGCTTTTGCCTCTTTATATGCAAATAAATTAATTGGTTTGGGTTTGTTTCATTCTACAGCTTTTGCAGATTCGGAAGAAAAGAAAAATACCAGGGTGAAAGCTGCTAAATTTATTCGGGAAAATGGCTCATCAAAATTTGTTTCTTCACTTTTCCCCGGTTTATTTTCTCAAAATACAAGGGAGAAGTTCAAGAATGAGATACAGTATTTTATTAATGATGCTGAAAGCCTGGATAAGGAAGTTTTGGCAAAAACTATGGAGGCGATGAGGGACCGAATAGATCGAAGAGATGTGCTTAAAAAACTGGATATTCCTGTGCTATATGTTATCGGAAAGGATGATGTATCAGTTCCCCTTAACCAAAGTTTAAAAGAATGTCATCTTCCTAAAGAAAGTATCGTCCATATTTTGGAAAATGTAGGGCATATGGGTATGATTGAGGAAAAAAATAAAACACTTGAAATACTTAGCCAGTTTACTAACTATTGTATCAATCGTCCGGAATAATAATGCATTTTTGAGGTGCATAGCAGCGTAACGCAAGGAAAAAACATAAACGTATTGGGCAAAAAGAACAAGTAGAAAACAGAAGTTATCTTTTTATCTTCACTAAGCTCAATCTTTTAATAAAGATGAGAATTATTATTTATAAACTTTTTAGGCAATATTTTTTAACAACATTTTCCATCTCCTTAATTTTTTTAGCAGGCTGTAATCAAACCAAGCAAGCTGAAAAAATTAATCAAAATGAAGCTGTTGTTGAACTTCCTCAGGAAAAGCCCTATTCTGTTCCAGATAGAGGTATTTCTAAATCGAGAGGCCAATTGGTGTATGCCCCTGTTTATTCCCATATCCGCTATTTTGATAATAAAAGAGACTTTTTATTAGGTGCAATCCTAAGTATTCGCAATACCAGCATTGAATATGGAATTACCATCAATTATGTTCGGTATTATGATACAGAAGGCAAGGTAATTCAAATCTATCTGGACGAACCATTAATTTTAGGACCTCTTGCTTCAACTGAATATATTATCCCGGAAAGTAACAATAAGGGAGGATCCGGAGCTAATTTTTTGGTAGAATGGAAATCTGATATTCTGGTAAATGAGCCAATTATAGAAGTAGTAATGGTGGGTAACCAGGGGACTATGGGGCTTTCATTTATCTCTGAAGGTAGGGTAATTCGGAATTTGAATGAATAAGTTCATCCATCAATTTGCCAAACTTCTCAGCAACATTTTAAGCAAAAAGTAACACTGACTTAGCAGAAGGTCAGTGGAATCTTTTAGTTTTGCAGAAATTTAAAAATTTGTAATGCTTTGAAAATAAAATTTGCAGCATTATTAAGCTCGTCATGAAATTGGTAAATAAAAAAACGAGGATAGAGGATTTGGGGATGGTTAGTTACCAGAAAGCCTGGGATTATCAAACAAAAGTATTTACCAAATCCGTAAACCTAAAACTGGAAAACAGGAGAAGAGAAGACAGAGGAGAAGCTGCTATTCCTACGGATAATTACCTTTTATTTTGCCAACACCCTCATGTTTATACGCTTGGTAAAAGTGGTGAAGAAAATCATTTATTATTGAACCAGACAGGGTTGGAAGCAAATGGTGTGGAGTTTTTTAAAATAAACAGAGGTGGAGATATTACCTACCATGGTCCGGGACAAATTGTGGGTTATCCAATTTTAGATTTGGATAATTTTTTCACGGATATCCATAAATATATGAGGTTTATGGAAGAAGCAATTATCCTTACTTTAAATGACTATGGCTTAAAAGCCGGGCGAGTGGAAGGATTAACCGGAGTATGGTTGGACTTTGAATATGGCGCAAAAAATCCCAGGAAAATCTGTGCGATAGGCGTGAAAATGAGTCGGTGGATAACCATGCATGGTTTCGCTTTTAATGTTAATGCAGATTTAACCTATTTTGATCATATAGTCCCTTGTGGAATAAAAGATAAAGCAGTTACTTCGCTGGAAAAAGAACTGGGTAAACCTCAAGACTTAAAGGAAGTACAAAATAGAGTGAAATTTCATTTGGTAAATCTGTTTGGGTTAGAAATCGAATCAGAGGTAGAGAAAAGCTGGTAATTGGATTAAACTTAAAATTTTAAATTGTGCCATCACTTTTGATAATGATATGAAATTTCTCATTTAAATAAGTAAGTACGGTACTATTAATATAAATCATTAATATTTTGGAGAAGATAAAGGTAGCACACCCGAATGGTGTTGTAAATGCGGAAATAAAATTGACTGCCTCAAAAAGTGAATGTAACAGGGCATTGATCATTCAGGCGTTGGGTGAAAATAATATTGAACTTTCTAATATTTCCGAAGCAAGGGATTGCCAAACCATGATCAGGTTATTGAAGTCAGAAGAAAAGACTTTGGATGTTTTGGATGCCGGAACTACTATGCGGTTTCTGACTGCTTATTGCACGATTACTAAGCGACCCACCATAATGACCGGGACTCCAAGAATGCAGGAAAGGCCTATCAAAATATTGGTTGATGCACTTAGAAGTCTCGGTGCTGAAATTGATTATTTGAACAATGATGGGTATCCTCCACATGAAATTAAAAGCTTCGAACAAAAAACTGATCATGTGAAGATTCAGGGGAATGTTAGCAGCCAATATATTTCTGCCTTATTGATGGTGGCTCCAACACTTCCTCAGGGCTTGAAATTAGAATTAGTAGGTGAAGTTGCTTCTGTTCCTTATATCAAAATGACGTTACAATTGTTGTCGCATTTTGGTATTTTACATACCTGGGAAGGAAAAGTAATCAGCATAGCCAAACAGGAATTCAAATCGAATAATTACAGTATTGAATCGGATTGGTCAGGAGCGAGTTATTGGTATAGCATTGCTGCATTTTCCAAAGAAGCCAATATCAAATTATTGGGATTGAGGGAAAATTCTTTGCAGGGAGATAAAGCCATTGTAGAGATTATGGAAAAACTGGGTGTGAAGAGCACTTTCGATGAAACTGGTGTTTTACTTACTAAAATCGCAAAAGAAAATAGTTTTGAATTTGATTTTACCCATTGCCCTGATTTGGCGCAAACTGTGGCCGTTATTTGTGCAGCTACAAAAACTCCTGCAAGAATGAAAGGCCTGGAAAGTTTGAGAATAAAAGAAACTGATAGGATTGCGGCTATTGAAACAGAACTGAAAAAAGTAGGTCATCATGTAAAAGTGATAGGCGATAGTGAAATTATTATCTCTCCTGCAGAAACTATCATGAATCAACCTACAATTGATACTTATGAAGATCATAGAATGGCGATGGCTTTCGCACCACTTGGACTTTTAGGAGAAGTCACTATTGAGGAGCCTTCAGTAGTGAATAAATCTTACCCGGTTTATTGGGATCATTTAAAGGTAGCTGGTTTTGAGCTTGAATAAGCCTTTGATAATATCGTAATTCACTAGAAACAAAAAAGGAGTCTTTTTCAGACTCCTTTTTTGTTTCTAGAAGGAGAAACTAAAATCGAAATTCCAGTTTCTAACTTAGAAACTATATCTTATACCTATCTGAGCAGACCATCTTGCACTTGAAGTTGATCCATCCTGAATGATATTCCAGGGTTCTCCCGGATCGGAAAATATGAATGTTGGCGTATAATTGTCATTTGCAGCATCCTGATATCCTTGGAACTGGATTAACTGGAAGTTTTGGTTATCACTGATGAAATACCTTCTACCCCAGTCTTTATTAAGCATATTTCCAAAATTGAAAATATCGAAAGTTAAGGCTAAAGTATGTCTCATTCCATTACCAGTTTCAAGGAAAAATTCTTGTTGGAATTTTAAATCAATGATACTTTCGAAAGGAGTTCTTGCTCCATTTCTTTCGGCATAATTTCCTCTTCTTTCGCTTAAGTAATCATCATTAGCAATATAAGCATCTAATGCAGCCCATTGTTGAGCAGCAGTCTCAATTATATTATTTTCTCCATCAACTCTATCAACCAATACGATTTCATTTTGACTGGCTGGAACATAAATTAGGTTTCTTGGCTCATCCAAATTTGGATCGTTGTTAGTCAATGCACCATTAATATCATTATAAACATAGGAATAAGGAATACCAGATTGACCATTGTAGAATACAGAAATAGAAGTAGCAAGGTTATTCAAATATTCTTTTCTGTAAGATATGAATGATACTACCCTTGAGCCAGCAGCAAACTGCGATCTGTATAAACCATCAGGGTTGTTTCTTCCACCCACACTATGGAATTCCTGCCACTGCGATGAGTTGATGAAAACAGTTCCATCAAAAATAGATTTAGCATCTGTGTAAGTGTAAGCGATACTTCCTGAAAACCCATTTTCAAATGCTTTTTGTAATTGTGCGGTGAAACTGTAAGTCCATCCTTTGTTGGTATTATCGGCCAAAGTGATGTAATTGTAAGTAGAATCTACAAGATCAACAGTCGGATTCCAGATAGGTCTGTCATCTGCTCCCTGTAAATTAGCGAAGGGCTCCTTTCTAATATTTACGTTTTGATAAAGGACATTATTTAAAGTTTTTGTATACTGGAATTCTAAAGAACCAGTAAGTCCCCAAAATAATTTCTGGTCCACCCCAATACTTCCTCTGAAAATTTGTGGGTATTTAAAGTTTTCGGTAAATAAATCCACATCACCAGAAGGAACATTAGGATCATCTTCAGGAAGACCAGTACCTAAAGGTCTTGGGATTTGCTGATTCAAATCAGGCTCTAAGGCAATTCCACCATCTCCTGGAGGAGCAAAACCATTTCCATTAATGCCAGCATAAAATCCACTGGTTAATCCATTTCTAAGGAAAACACCTCCAGGCCATACAAAAGGAACTCTACTGGTGAAAACACCCAAACCCCCTCTAAGTTGGGTAGTTTTATCTCCTTTAACATCCCAGTTGAATCCTACTCTTGGGCTCCACATTAATTGAGTAGCGGGCATTTGGCTTGCTCTTGCTCCTTTCAAGTCATACCCTTCCTGCTCAATTAACCTTGCCGTTTCAGTATTAAACTGGGTATTATCTCTAGGAGGATTTTCAAGGAAAATTGGAATATCTAACCTAATTCCAGCTGTAAGTTTAAAATTTTGGTTGAATTGAATTTCATCCTGAGCATAAAAGGCTAATTGTAAAGCACTGAAATCGGCTGCAACTGATGTTGCATCATCCCCAATATTTATATTCCCTTTTTCATATCCGTATAAATATAGATAAGCTTCATCTGAAAAAAACTTATCTGTGGAGCTATAAGTATATTGGGATGGATGCAGCGGTAAGAATAGATTAAAAAGGCTGAAAAACTCATTATGTGTACCGAATGTAAAAGTGTGCTTACCTTTATACAGATTGAAATTGTTGGTAAGTGTAATTACATCCTGGTTAACCACATTGGCATAAGAAAATGGTTCGCTTCCTAAGGTAATATCGGCATTTCCGTCATTGATTACAATAGAAGGGAATGGTTGTCCTGTTACATTTCTGTCATCTCTTACAAAGGTTGCTCCAATAATCAGGTTATTTGATGCTTTGCTTCCAAAGTTACTTTTTAACTCTAAGGCCGAGGAGTTAGTAATTGAGGGAAAAGTTTGTCCTGAATTTCCAAAATAGATATTTCTGGCTCCTGCCCTTAATGGACCTACAAAATCAGCTCTTGTATAACTATGTCTTGCAGAAAGTTTGTGGTTTTGATTAATATTATAATCTAACTTAAACAAAAATTTATCCCCGCTAAGCGTCTGGATATTATTTTCATATCCTCCAGGATCATATCCGTATAGGTTTTTTACTTGTGCAGCAATTGCATCTACAGTAGCTTTATCAGCATCTCCTTCATATCCATTAAATGTAAAAGGAACTGGAGTCTCATCTCTTTGGATTTCAGCATTAGCAAAAAAGAATAATTTATTTTTGATTATTGGGCCGCCAAGTCTGAATCCATAAGTTTTTGCAGTAAATGGATCTAATTTTACTCTTTCCTGCTCAGGGTTATCAGTTGGTGTTTTCCCAGCCAGACTCTCATTTCTTGTAAAGTAATAAACTGAACCTTCGAAATTGTTTGTTCCACTTCTTGTCACTGCATTAATTCCACCGCCTGCAAATCCACCAAGCGTAACATCGAAAGGCGCTACCACTAATTGTACTTGTTCCAGTGCATCGATACTGATTGGGGAAATTCCAGTTTGTCCACCATTTGTACCTGAACTTGCTAATCCAAAAACATCATTATTTACAGCCCCATCTATGAAAATGGAATTATATCTATTGTTAACTCCCGCAAATGAAATAGAGTTCTGTGTACCATTATTTAGGTTGGCTTGGGGAGAAAGTCTGAAAAAGTCATTTAAAGACCTGTTTACAGTTGGTAAGGCCGAAAGGTCTTTTTCAGTAACATTTGTTTCAGGACCAGTGCTGTTTCCATCAAATACATTACCTCCAATAGCAATAACCTCAACCATCTCTAACTCAGTTGCTTCTTCAGTCAATTCAAAATCAATTTTTAAAGTTTGGCCAAGTGACAGATAAATTCCTTCTTTTTCGGAATTCTGGAAGCCAATGTATGAAGATGTAATCGTATAAGGGCCTCCAACATTTAAGTTATTGATGGTAAAAATACCATCCGCATTAGTTACACCTCCAAATTTTGAACCTGTTGGAGTGTGAGTGGCCGTTACAATAGCACCAGGTAAAGATCCTTCATTGTTGGTAACCAAACCATTAATTCTGGCAGTTGTTGTCCCTTGTGCCCATGAGGAACCATTTGCCAATAGCAAAAAAGCAATTGGAATAAGTAAACTAAGTAAAATTTTTCTCATTTGAGTGAGTGTATTTAATATGTAAAGAAAAAATAATTTGAAAATGACACAAATTGTTTCATTTTCCTAAAAACTTAGTAATGGTCTGGCTTGGAAAGGATGAAAACTAGGTGATATTATTTATGGCTAGAAAAGATACGTAAATATAGAAAACAGAAGCAATAAAAATTTACCATTTTGTAACCTTTTTTATGAAAAATTTAACATAATGATAAAATATTACACCTTAATATTAATGATTTTGGTTATGCTAGATGTTTGAGCACATGTTATTTTTGACTATAAAACAAACAACTGGTAAAAATATATCTTATCATATTCCTAAGTACAATATATTATAATAGAAATGTAATATCAGAAAAATATCATTATGACAATAATCCAATTTTTTATTAAAAAAATATAATTTTACTATTAAGATAATTTATAAAATTTTATTGCAAAAAAGGAAAATTGGTCGATTTTTAAATTTATTGATTTATTAATATTACTTTGGTACTATAATAACCACAATGAGATTATTTTTGCAAAAACTAAATTATTCACAAGATGAGAAAACTTTTACTACAACTGTTTTTTATGCTTGCCATGGGTGTTGCTGTGAATGCCCAAGACGCAACAACAATTAAAGGAAATGTTTCAGATAATGATGGGCCGATAATAGGGGCGAATGTCATTATGAAAGGAACAACAATTGGAACTGTTACTGATATTGATGGTAATTTTTCTTTCCAGTCTACACTAAGTGGAAACCAGATACTATTGATCTCCTTTGTCGGATACGAGGCATTGGAAAAATCTGTAAATCTGAGTGGTGGAACATTAGAATTAGGAGCTATTAGTTTAAACCCTTTCGCTATCGGATTGGCAGAAGTGGAAGTTATAGCTGCAGTTGCTGTAGATAGAAAAACGCCAGTTGCTGTTACTACTCTTGATTCAAAATTTATTGAAGAAAAAGTAGGAAATCAGGAATTTCCAGAAATCTTAAGAAGTACCCCTTCAGTTTATGTAACTAAACAAGGTGGTGGATTTGGTGATTCCAGAATAAATGTAAGAGGATTTGACCAAAGAAACACTGCGGTGATGATCAATGGAATTCCTGTGAATGATATGGAAAATGGATGGGTGTATTGGTCGAACTGGGCAGGACTGAGTGATGTCGCTTCAAAAATACAGGTTCAAAGAGGACTGGGAGCATCCAAACTGGCTGTTGCTTCTGTTGGTGGATCTATTAATATCATTACCAATGCAGCCGAAATGAAAAAAGGAGGTGCTTTTTCGGTAGGGGTAGGAAATGATGGTTATCAAAAATATGGCTTGGTACTTTCAACAGGCTTGGGAGAGAAAGGATGGGCTTTTACTTTGCAAGGTACACATACCAGAGGCGATGGATATGCGGATGGAACTTTGTTTAGAGGATATTCTTATTTTGCTTCCTTAAGCAAACAAATGAATAATCATTCCATAAACTTTACTGTGATTGGGGCTCCCCAATGGCATTTTCAAAGAGAATATGGAAGTTTTGATGGCGTAACCATAGAAACAATTAAAGAAAAAGGTATCCGCTATAATCCACAATGGGGAACTTATGCGGAAAGCGAACATAAGGACAATATGTATTCATGGAGAAAAAACTTTTATCATAAACCCAAAGCTTTTGTGAACTGGTACTGGAATATCTCTGACAAAACAGAACTGGCTACCTCTGCTTATGTATCTCTGGGAAGAGGAGGAGGAACTGGTGATTTAGGTAGAATTAATGGAAGTTTCAGGACTTCAAGTAAATTTCAAGGAGATAATGGGGTGAAATGGGATGATATTCATAGCTGGAATCAGGGCAACAGTGTTGCTGCTTTTGGTGATAATCAAATCCCCTGGAAAGGACCCGGTGTTACTGATCCTGCTGCTGCTTACAATGGACCTTTTGCTGGGCAAAATGTAGCGGAGTCTTATAGAAATGGTATGATCTTAAGGTCTTCCATGAATGAGCACAACTGGTATGGCGTAATTTCCAACCTGACCCATGAATTAAGTGATCAATTTACTTTTGTAGGAGGAATTGATGCCAGATACTATCAAGGGCTTCATTACAGAAGAGTAGAAAATGTTTTAGGGCTAGATGCTTATTATGATGACGATGATATAAATAATGTTAACCATTACATAACAGATGAGGGAAAAGCTGATGGTAATCAAATCGACTATAATAATGATGGTTTAGTGAATTGGTTAGGTTTATATGGTCAAATAGAATATTCTTATAATAATCTTACCGCTTTTATTTCAGCATCTGGATCAAACCAGGGATTTAAAAGAATTGATTATTTTACTTATCTGGATAGTGATAGCGAGCAGAAAACAGAATGGCAAAATTTTTTGGGAGGAACGGTAAAAGGTGGAGTTAACTATAACCTGAATGAGAATCACAATGTTTTTGTAAATGGAGGGTACTTTTCCCGACAGCCTATTTTCGATAATGTATTTCTTAATTATAGAAATGATATTAATGAAGATATAAAAAACCAAAGCGTATATGCTTTAGAGCTGGGTTATGGGTATAGAAGCGGAATTTTTTCTGCCAATGTAAACCTTTATCACACCCAGTGGGGAAATCGTCAATTAGCAAGAGGTGCTACTCTTAGTTTCCCTGAAGCGGGTGAAGAAGGAGAAGATTTGAGATTGGAAGGCAATGTAAATTACGAAGGAATTGAACAACTTCATCAGGGGATAGAGGTCGATTTTACGTTGAAACCAACTCCAAAATTAACAGTAAATGGTATGTTGAGTATAGCCAATTGGAGATATACCAGCAATTTTACTGGGAAATGGAGTCCTATAGATGAACAATATAATGAATTTGCCAAAGATTTAACCCTTTATATGGATGGAGTGAAAGTAGCTGATGCTGCCCAAACCACTTTTAGTTTAGGCGCTAATTATCAGGTGATTAAGGATTTGAATGTGTCTGTTTCCTATTACCATGCTGAGAACCTCTATGCCGATTTTGATCTGGAAAATGAAAATGAAAGCACTTTCTTTGAAGAGGGAAATCAGGCATGGAAATTACCTTCTTATGACTTGGTTGATCTTGGTATTTATTACAATATGAAATTTGGATCGAACAACTTAATTGCTGGCGTAAATATTAATAATATCTTTGATACAGAATATATGTCGGAATCTGAATCAAATATTTTGTATAACCCTGCAAATGAGAAAGACCAAGCATTTGGAGAGTTTGGAACAAATGGTAGTGTAAGAAATATTGTGTATTATGGTTTTGGTAGAACCTGGAATGCTTCTTTAAAATATAAGTTCTAACCATAAAATATCTAAAAAAACTTAAACCATTAATTCTATTTCAATTGAGGAGGCTTAGCAATAAGCCTCTTTTTTTGTGCGCTTACATCAAACAGAAATTAGAAAGGGTTAAATAAGTTCTTAGTAACTTAAAGTTCAGGTACTTACGATTGTTTCTGCCTGAAAACCAATAGCGGTTCGCTATAAAATGGCAATTCTTATTAACTTTGGCTTCCCTAATCCAAAAGAAAGATAATGTTGCTCAGAAAGTTATTGTTAGCAGTTTTTAGTTTTGAAAAATACCTTAGGATCATTTCCTTTATTTTTCTGAAAACCTTCAATCATAAAATTTACCTAAAAGAACACTATCAGGTAAAGTTTTTAGGAAAAATGATAAAGGGGGGAGATTACTGTATAGATATTGGAGCAAACCTGGGTTATTTTTCTATTCCGATCTCCAAATTAATAGGGAAAAATGGGAAATTGTATTCGATTGAACCCGTAGAATTATTCAGAGAGGTTTTGTTGAGGAATGTAGCCTATTTCTCAGGAGAGAATGTAGAAGTAATGCCCTATGCATTGGGGGAGGAAGATGAAAAAGAAATTTTGTTGGGCACACCTAATGTAAATGGCGTAATTCGTCATGGAAGAACAGAGGTTTTGGAAACTACTGAAGAAAGTACTGATCTGGCTTATCAACATAAAGCAGTAATGATGAAGCCTGAAACACTGTTTTCAGATTTACCAAGGCTTAATTTTATTAAATGTGATGTGGAAGGTTATGAACTGCATATTATTCCACATTTTTTAAAACTAATTGAAAAGTTCAGACCCATATTGGAAATCGAAATTGATCCATTATCACATAAATTAGAAATTATCGAAATGCTTTCTTCTCTTAATTATACTCCCTTCTTTTTAAGAAATGAGCAACTCATTCCATTCAAAAAAGGAAATTCAGAGCATGAGGAGGAAATTGAATTATATTTTTTCCCAAAAGAAAAGACTGGTGAACATTCATTTATTCGGTCATAAAAAAATGGATCCAATAATTAATTTGAGCCCATTTTTATTAGGGTTTCCAGCACAGATGCTTTATTATTAATAATTTCCATTAACTTGGCTTTGTTTTCTTTTGCCTCTTTTAATCTTAGTTCTTTACGTTCTTTTTTTGATAATTTCTTAGGATTCTCATCTGATTGGGCGTTTGCAAAAATTCCTATCTGGAATAACAATATTGCAAATATTAATAGCTTTTTTCATTGG
>JAHQVQ010000168.1 GCA_019634305.1 Flammeovirgaceae bacterium
CTGGGGAATTTAAAATGGAAAATGGTTTGGTAACGTCTGGTACTATTCAAATTGATTTGAATACCATTTATGTAGAAGATTTGAAAGATAATCCTAAAAGTCAGGGGAAACTGACAGGTCATTTGAAGTCAGCCGATTTTTTTAATGTGGAAGTAAGTCCAACTGCCGAGTTTGTAATTACTGGCTCTACCAAAGGCGGTGAGAATGGAGCGACTCATACTTTGAAAGGTACGCTGACCATAAAAAAAATCACTAAGGAAATTTCTATCCCAGTGAAGATTTCAGAAGATGGTAATAATTTAAAAACCACAGCTGAATTTGAATTGGATAGAACTAATTGGGATATGATGTTTCATTCTGGATTAGAGAAATGGGGAGACAAAGCAATTGACGATGAGTTTGAAGTATCTTTTAATCTTATTTCTAAAAAATCAGCTTCCTGATCAAAGTAATTCAACTCATTAGAAAAAGTAGTGGTTTTTTAATCATTGCTTTTTTTTATTTCAACAATATTAATCATTTATTTTTTGATTAAGAGGACTAAAATACTATTTTGTAAAAAAACGTAAATTAATGATATTCGAAGATTTTCGAAATTATTGTCTGGCAAAAAATGGTGTTACAGAGGATTATCCATTTAAAGGAGAAGCTGTATGGATGAAAGTTTCAGGAAAAATGTTTGCCCTTGCAAATGTAGAAGAATTGAAAATGGGAGTTGAAAAGGTACCTCCTTTTCATTTCATTAATTTAAAATGTGATCCGGAAAAAGCTATCGAATTGCGAGAAAAACACCCTGCCATACAACCAGGTTGGCACCAAAGCAAAAAGCACTGGAACTCGGTGTATATGGATGGCTCTTTAAATGATAATTTAATTAGAGAATTGATTGATCATGCTTACGATATTGTAGTAGCAGGAATGTCCAAAAAAACACAAGAGGAACTTAAAAATGGGTAATAATTTTCTTTGGTAAAAGGAGAATCTTACAAAAAATTGGTATTTTTATACTTAACAAATTGGCAATATAACTACCTGAAAAGTATACATTTTAATTTTTTAGACTAGCAATTAGGGAGTGTGAAATTTACTTTCAATTTTCCTGATTTTGAAGATTTATTTAACCAAAAAAGTAACAGAAAATGAAGAAAATTCTTTTTTTAACTGGTGATTTTGCTGAAGATTATGAAACAATGGTACCATTCCAAATGTTGGAAATGGTTGGTTATGAGGTTCATGCGGTATGCCCTGAAAAGAAAAAAGGGGAGTTTATTAAAACTGCCATCCACGATTTTGAAGGTGACCAGACTTATACCGAAAAGCCAGGTCATTTATTCCAATTGAATTACACATTTCTGGATGTAAATTATGATGATTATGTAGGCTTGGTGATTGCCGGAGGAAGAGCACCAGAGTATTTGCGACTGAATAATGGGGTAATTGAAATGGTGCAGTATTTTTTCAAAAATAACATTCCTGTAGCAGCCGTTTGCCATGGCATCCAGATTCTTACTGCAGCCAATGTGGTGAAAGATCGGAAATTGACCTGTTACCCAGCCGTAGCTCCAGAAGTAACTATGGCAGGAGGAAATTATGTGGAAGTGGAAGTGAACGGAGCTGTAGTTGATGGCAATTTAGTGACTTCTCCAGCCTGGCCCGGACATGCTAATTTTATTAGAGAATTTTTAGGTGTTTTAGGGGCAAAGATTGAGATTTAAGAGAAAGCTGTTTTTAATGCTAAACCGACTTCTATTTAATTGTGGTCGGTTTTTTTTATTGGAGGTTATTACCCACCCAAGAACTTTTGGATCCCTATTATTAACTGGTTGAAACTAATCGATTTATTTGATTTAATATCCATAAATTTGGGTATATTTTTGGACGCATATCCTTTTTGAAAATCATCAATAATTTGTTCCAATTCAAATGCACCAAATATGTTATCAACATCCCTAAACTTTGCTTTATATTTATGTGATCGTGATCTGAATTGTGGATAAATTTTTCCAATAGCATCCATATCACCTAAATACCAATTTTCCAATTCTCTACATGGAATTCTTATTAAAACTGGACAATTACCATTTTTTTTACATAATTCCATGAGTTCTTTTTTTAATTCTTTGCAATCATTCGAATCTTGATCATGGATAATAATCACCTTTGCAGGTCTATAAAAATTGGAAAAGGTACGAATCTTAGAAGGTACTGACTTCTTAAGGTCACTTTTTCCTTGATGAGGTCTTAAAAAACAATTTATATCCAATAAGTAACCTTCTGGAAGTATCTTTGGTAAGATTATTTCAAGAAGATTTACCATAGAAGGCTCTTCTAGTAAAAATTCAACGTGTTCGTTTTTTAGTTCTTTTTCTAACAATTTTTAATTTATTTTGGCCCACTTCCTTTAAAATAATTTTGTTTCCATAAGTATCCTAATAAATCACCCTCATTAAACAATGCTTCTACAGTTTTATCATCCTTGGCTTTTACAATAAAGGAATATCCTTTGTCTTTTTTTACCCAAAATAATTCTTCAATTTTAAGTGCGTTAACAAAATCTGGGGAATGGGTTGAAATAAAGACTTGGCTTCCTCTATTTGAATAAATTCTTAGTTCTTCTGCTAATTCAATTAATAGATCTGGGTGAAGATAATTTTCAGGTTCCTCGATTGCTAACAAAGGATGCGGAAAAGGGTCATACAACAAAATTAAATAGGCAAACATTTTAATCGTTCCATCGGAAACATACCTCGCAATAAATGGATCTTTAAAACTGCCATCTTGAAATTTCAGGATAATCCGTCCATCAGCGGTCTCAACTGATTCTACCTTTTCAATTCCTGGTATTCTTTCCTTTAATTTACCTAATATTGTATTGAAAATTTCAGGATGATTATCATGAATAAATTTTGTAACCTGAGCTAGGTTATCACCACTTCTAGATAGATGTTCACTAACTCCAGTATCTAAAACAGTTTGGGCAGATGAAATTTGAAAATTGGAAACATACCAGCCTTCCAGTAATTTCCTAAAAGAACTTACTGCTTTAAATTTCTGAAATTGTCCTAATCCTTTAATGGCTAAAATATCAGGTGAATCAAGTTGTTGTTCTTCTCTTTCTTCTTTGACTCCTTCTTTCCCATAATCTTCTTCATTTTTTATAGCAGTACCTTGGCCGAAACTAAAATTTAAAAAGTGCCAAGGTTGTCCTCTATTGCCTCGTCTGTATTTAAGAATTTCCCGCACAATTACAACTTTCCCTTTTTTTTCGCCAATTTCTAATTGATAAGTTATAAGTGGTGATAAAGTACCATCATTTTCTGTATTTCTAAATTTTATTTCGAATTCAATGTTTCCTTTTTTATCCCTGGAAATCACTTCTTTAAATCCTCCACGCTTATTAATTGCAGCAGAAACATTGTTTTTAAGTGAATCACTCAAAAAGCCAAATACTTCAAAAAATGTAGTTTTCCCCGATCCATTTGCTCCTAAAAACACACACATATTTGGCAATCCTTCAATTTTAATATCTCCAAATACTTTAAAATTTTTTACGCTTAAACTTTCAATTTTCATCTAAAAGAAGTTAAATCAATTTCAACAAGACAATATTACTAAAATCACTATAATAAGGCATTATTTTACATTAATTTCTTTACTTTAATGCGAAAAAGCAAATGTTGATTAAAACATCCCAAAGGCAACAATGAAACTATTCCCACTAATTTTTACTCTCTTCCTCCTTTCCTGTCAAAGCTCCTCTGTTCCTGAAAAAGCTTTATTTGTAAATACCGTAAATGGAGAAATCCCAGTGGAGGAATTAGGTTTTGCATTGCCTCATGAACATGTAATGTCCAACTTTGGGGCTGAAATTAATGAGACTGATATTTATGACGAAGCCAAATTATTTGCTCAGGTCATATCCTATTTAAAAGAGGTAAAAAGTCTGGGAGTCAAGTCTATTTTTGATTGTACTGCAGCTTATTTTGGTAGAAATGTAAAGCTGCTAAAAGAACTTTCAGATTCTTCAGGAATGCAAATTATTACTAATACTGGGATTTATGGTGCTGCAAATGATAAATATATTCCAGAATTCATCTACGAAAAATCTGCAGAAGCCATCTCCAAAATCTGGATTGATGAATTTGAAAATGGAATAGGTGGTACTGGGATAAAACCTGGATTCATCAAACTGGCTTTTGATGGTGGAGCTCCATCTGAAATTGATCTTAAGTTATTCGAAGCTGGGGTAATTGCCCATTTGGCAACGGGTTTAACATTGGCGGTGCATACGGGGAATAATACAGAGGCTGTTGAAAAGCAATTGGAAATTCTAAGTAAATATGGGGTTGAGCCTTCTGCCTGGATTTGGGTGCATGCCAATAAAATGGAAAACTCAGAAGCCTTAATAGAAACTTCAAAAAAAGGAGGATGGATTTCCCTAGATGGGGTTAAAGCTGAAAAGGAAATTCAAGATCATCATATTAAATTATTGAAGGATTTAAAGAGAGAAGGCTTATTAAAAAATGTCCTCATTTCCCACGATGGAAATTCTTTTCCTAAGGGAAAAGCTATCCGGCCTTATGATGCTATTCCTAAATTATTTATGAAAGCGCTAAAGGAAAATGGATTTTCTCGGGATGAAATATATTTGCTTACTCAAAAGAATCCTCAGGAGGCTTTTGGTATTCGAATTAGAAAAGTAAAATAATGATATTCAGTTATATACTTACTGTTTTTTTGTTGTTCACTTTTCCTGAAATTCAGGAATTTACTCAAGAAGACTTGTGCACTCAGGTAAAGACTAAGGGAAAAAGTTTTTCCGGGGAAATCATCACCTTAAAACTTTCGGAAATGGAGCTATTCACTCAGGAATTTTCTCCATTAGAAGAGGCGATTATTGAAACTTATTTGAAGAAGGATACTTCATTTAAGATCAGTCAAGATGAAACTGCTGAATTAGCGTACTATCATTATGGATTTATTGAAGATGAGGGTTATTGTCTGCTTTTAGTTTACGAATATTTTGTATCCAGCCATTCTGAAAATAAGCTGTTTCTTTTGGCTTTTAATGCCAGTGAGGAACTGGAAAGTGTTTTAAAAGTAGCAGAACTCACTTATAAACTGGATGAAAAATTCGAAGAGTCAAGTGTTTTTTCCAATGATTATTTCAGGAGTGAAATTATTAAAAAGGAAAAAATTCAAGATGATGGAGGCTCCAATAATTATAATGAAACCACCATCCTAAATTCCTATCATATCGAAGATTTCCGCTTTACCAAATTACTTTCCTCTGATACCACTTCAGTTATTGTTACGAATTGAGTGGGATTTTCCAAAATAAAAGCATTCGTGCTTAAGCAATAATTTTATTTACGACATTACCATGCACATCAGTCAATCGAAAATTCCTTCCCTGAAATGGATAGGTCAACTTCTCATGATTGATGCCCAATTGATGCAGCATTGTAGCCTGTAAATCATGCACATGTACTCTGTCCTTTACCCCATAATAACCTATTTCATCAGTTTCTCCGAAGCTAAAACCTTTCTTTACTCCGCCACCAGCCATCCACATGGTAAATGCCTCTGAGTGGTGATCTCTTCCATAAAATTTCAATTCTTTTCCTCCTCGATTTTCCTGCATTGGGGTTCTACCAAATTCTCCTCCCCACACTACAAGCGTTTCATCTAATAAACCTCTTTGTTTCAAATCTTCCAATAATGCGGCAATTGGTTTGTCCACATCTTTACAGCGGTCTCTAAATCCGTCTGTTAGGGAAACATTTTTTCCTGTACCATGGGTATCCCATCCCCAATCGTATAACTGAATAAAACGAACACCCTTTTCAGCCAATCTTCTTGCCAGGAGGCAATTGTTGGCAAAAGCAGATTCACCCGGCTTGGTTCCATACATTTTGTGAATATATTCAGGCTCTTTGGAAATATCCATGGCATCAGGAACGGAAACCTGCATTTTAAAAGCCATTTCGTATTGGGCAACTCTTGATAATATTTCAGGATCTCCAAATTCCTTATATTGTTCTTCATTCATAGCGTTTATGGCATCTAGAGATTTTCTTCTGATGTCTCTAGTTACACCATTGGGATTGGAAACATATAA
>JAHQVQ010000017.1 GCA_019634305.1 Flammeovirgaceae bacterium
CAATTGGGTTCTGTCATGTTAAAATTACTTCATCCTACCTCTGCAGTTTGTGGCATGCCTAAAGAGAAATCTTTGGCATTTATTCTGGAAAATGAAGACTATGACCGGGAGTTATACAGTGGTTATTTTGGTCCAGTGAATATTCAGAATAAAACTAATATTTTTGTAAACCTCAGGTGTTTACAAATCTCTAAAGAGGAAATAGTCCTCTATGCAGGAGCAGGAATCACCGAAGATTCTAACCCTGAAAAGGAATGGAAAGAAACTGAAATAAAAATGGATATTTTACTTAATTTCCTAGAAACAGATTCGTCAAACGATTAATTCCCCTTTCTTAGTATTGCTATTAAGTCTTGTTAACAAATCATTTACGTTCATTAACATATTTTGCCGTAATATTCAATAAGTAAAGAATTAACTTGGAACAGTAATTAAAATCGTATTGATAATAATTTTTTTAACTATTCATTATGGCTAATCGATTGACAAAGTGGGAAAAGCAGGAGATAGCAGCGTGGTTTAAAAAGTTGGATCGATTTATTGAAACAAAAAAACTTCAATTAAACCTGACAAACTTATACTTACCTGCAAAATCAATCCCTTGGGCTTCATTAAGTTCAGCAAGTGAAAGTATGAGTACCTTTTCAAAACCAAAAAAATTAAAAATAGAACCAGAACACGATTTGGCAAATTTCCATTGAAATAAAATCCTTCAGAGCACTCCCCTTTCATTATTTTTTTCAATTACTGAAAAAAAAATCCAATCTACTATTCAAAATTGTTGAAATCAATACCTTTGCAGGCTTAATGATTCTTTCGGATGATTTACTCATCCTTTTCCATTATGCCCAATGACACCCCACGTATTTACACATTGCAGTTTTGGCTGCTTTGCCTGAGTTCCTTTTTGTTTTTCGGAAGTTTCAATATGATTATACCAGAACTTCCATCTTATCTTACCAGCCTTGGTGGTGAAGATTACAAAGGACTGATTATAGGTCTATATACCATTATGGCGATGCTTTCCCGCCCTTTCAGTGGAAAACTCACCGATACTATTGGAAGAATCCCCGTAATGATTTACGGGGTTTTTATTTGTATTATTTGTGGTTTTCTCTACCCTGTGCTCACTTCAGTTTCCGGGTTTTTATTTTTAAGATTAGTTCATGGCATGTCCACGGGCTTTAAACCTACAGCTACCTCTGCCTTTATCGCGGATATCATTCCTTACCAAAAAAGAGGTGAGGCACTGGGCATTTTAGGATTTTGTAGTAGTATGGGGATTGCAAGTGGCCCATCTCTTGGGGGATGGATGGTTTTGCATTATTCCATCAATGTACTTTTTTATACCTCATCACTTTTTGCCTTACTTTCTATTTTGGTTTTGGTAGGCATGAAAGAAACCCTGGAGAACAGACAAAAATTCAGTGGAAAGCTTTTGCTTATTTCACCTAATGAAATCATTGAAAATAGAGTGATTATTACTGCAATTGTGGTAATGCTCTCTGTTTTTTCCTTTGGAACCATCTTAACCATTATCCCCGATTTAAGTGATCACCTGGGCATCAAAAACAGAGGGACATTTTACACTATTTTTACTATTTCCTCTCTGGTTGTCAGGATTTTAGGAGGAAAAGCTTCCGACAAATATGGACGTACCCCTGTGGTAAAAGTTGCACTTGGCTTCTTAGTGATTTCTATGGTTATTCTGGGGTTTGTGGAAGATTTTACACTTTTTGCTATTGCTGCAGTCTTCTTTGGAATTGGAGTTGGTTTGAACACTCCATCATTATTTGCCTGGACTATTGATTTGAGTCTGGAGAACCAAAGGGGAAAAGCCATGGCTACAGCCTATATTTCCCTAGAACTAGGAATTTTTCTGGGGTCGGTAATTTCCAGTCTTATCTTTATGAATAATCCTGAAATGTTCAAATACACTTTCTGGGTAACTGGAGGTGTAACCATGTTAGCATTAATATTTCTACAAATTGTCACCATGAAGAAACTGGGTATTCCTCCGCAGGAGGTTAAAGTTTAGGGTCACTAAGATGGTACCACTCCTACCACCTGTTTGTATTCTGAGGGCGATTGTCCTGTATTCTTTTTAAATAATCGACTGAATTGAGAAGGTTCGGAAAAGCCTAGTTCGTAGCCGATTTCCTTGGCTGGCTTATCGGTGTAATACAATAATCTTTTAGCTTCCAGGATGATCCGATTATGGATAATTTCCAAAGGAGTTTGATCGCTTAACTTCAGAAATAAATTGGCAATGGTTTTTGGGGATTTGAAAAGCAAATCTGCATAATCAGTCACCTTGTGTTTTTCCTTGAAGTGCTTTTCAACCAATGCATTAAAGGCCCTCAATAAATCTGTTTCCTCCTCCTCTATTCCGGTTTTTTGAATTAATTGTTGCCTGGCAATTCTGGTTGTTTTAATAATCAGTCTTTTTAATAATAGCTGTAACATTTCCCTTTGAATATGGTCACGATTTTCAAGTTCTTCCAGGAATACCATTTTCAATAATCCATAAGATTTTCTTTCTTTTTCATCAAGCTGAAGGATTGGTAAGGAAGAAAGCCCATTAAATAATAAACCATTACAGGAAACCTCTTTATCGTGTATCTCCACACAATAAAAAGCCTTATTGAACTGCAAAAGGAAATGATTTTGATCTGAAAATTCTATATCAGAAATATTTCCACCCGGAGAAAAACAACATACCTGATTGTTTTCTATTTGTTGGGGAATAAAGTCTTTTCTAAAACTAATTAGCGCCCCAAAATTGACTAAGATCCCAAAATGTTCCAGATGGAATACTCCCTTTTTTTGTGGAGTTTCATCAAGGGTAGATAATTCAAAATAGCCATCAAGGGTATCGTTAACAATCAATCTCATTTTTACCTTTCTAAAGGGATATTGTATATTACAAACAAACCCATTTCAATCCTTTCAGGTTCATTTGGGTGCTTGATTTCCGATAAGTGCCCTTATGGTAATATGTCGGCTGGATGGATGAAACCAAATAAATTTCTCCGGGAGAGCTTTATCTATAGCATTTGTAAACTTGGAAAAATAATCTGGTTGGTTCTCTGGCAGATCATAAATTAAAGTGGAACAAATAAAAGGTTTTTGATAATGCCCTTGTCGGTGTCCTTTCATTTTTATTTTTTCAGAATAGGCAAATAAATTTTCATGTGAAAAATCCTGCACAACCTTTACTACCGCTTCAAACTCAAAACTCGTATCCAATTCCTTTTCTAAATCTAATGGTATTTTAAAAGTTGAAAGGCGCTTTTCAGCAGTCCTATCCTGTATTAGTACTACACTTAATTCCCGAATTGTAAATGCTTTTGCAGTATCAATTCGGGAATTAATTACTTCACAAATATCCTTTAAATTCGCAATCTCCTTATTATTCAGAGTTTCTCCACCTTTCAAACAACCCAATGTAGTTTTAGGCCATTTACTTCCAGGATTCTCCAGAGTCAAGCCCTGGATGTTTTTATCAATTTCAGACTTTATATTTAATATGGATTCTGGGAAGCCCTTATAAACCAATACCGGCACTCCACACCAGGCAATTAAAAACTCTTTTGGGAAAATTTGTGCCGGAGCCGCTTTCCTGATGATTTCTTCCAATAAATTAACCCTCATTTTTCTTTTTTGATGATTATTGCCTAAACAAAATAAATCAATATCATAAGATTCTAAAGATCCACTATACAACCCTTAAAATCTCCCTCCCTGAATTTAATTACCAATTTATTGGTTTTACCCGATGCCAAATTTTCAAGAGAATTTCTATTAGAAAGTCCCAGCTCAATAAACTCAGTGTTTTTATAAATTTGTTCTTCAAGTTTAACAGAATAGGTAAGGTAATATCCTTTTAATTTTATATAAGTACCAGTACTATTTTATATTGAGTACTTTTATCTCATTATCAAAAAGTTGTAGCACTTATTAAGTATATTTAATTCTGCACATCTATTTAAATCTGTTATATTCAATACTTTTACAAATAACTTAATTAGTAAATGAATAGCAAAGAATGTAAATTTATCTTTTGTCCTTTTTTCCAATCGATGAAAAAAAGGCGGCAGCGGCCGACCGTGAAAAAATCTTGCCCTCAAAAAGGTTTTCCGAGATTGCTGCTCCATCATCTTTAAGATTTTAGCACCAAGGATTTGAAAAAGATTTTCGGTTTCTATTACATTTTCCCACACTAATTTTGAAGGCGTTTTTTCTTTTTAACTTACATTTTAATAAAACATAAATTTTCATGAGCAAAAACTTGGGAACTAAAATAAAATCAGAAAAAAGTGGATAATAATGTGACGATAAAAGACCTTACCGAATCTCTCCAAAATGAAGGGACTGATATCACTTTTGTTGAAAACGAAGAATTTTTAAACACTCTTGGAGAAGGAAAAGATGCTGGAGCTTGGTCTGTGAAAATATTTTCAATTATTGGAGCATGGATTGGGGCTTGCCTTCTTGTAGGCTTTTTGGGTTTGGCTCAACTTTTCGAATCAACCCCCGCTTTATTTATTGTGGGCATCCCATTAACGGTGGGGGCTGTAATTGGATCACACAGCTTTCGGAAAACTACTTTTTTAGACCCTTTTACCCTGGCTTTAGGTATTTTAGGTCAGATTTTGCTTATCGCTGGGTTTGGTACAAGTGAATTGTTTAGTGAAGACTTTTGGCAATATTTGTTGTGGATAGGAATATTAATAGAGGGCGTTATTCTATATTTTACTTTGAATCCGCTTCAAAAATTTCTTTCAGTTATTCTGATTAATATTTTCCTGCTGAGCTTTTTTGGAATTGAAAGGCTTTATGAGTTTGTCCACATTATGGTGGGTCTATTGGCCATAGCATTTACTTACTTATGGATAAATGAGGTTGAAATTCTTAAAAAATATAAGATTGCCTATCATAATTACTTTCCTGTTTTATTTGCCATCATTGTCTCCTTAGTGATGGTTTTAGCTTTCACAGTTAATAGAGAATGGTACCATGAATTTGCGGATGTGGATTTGTGGTGGATTTCCTCCGTTTTTCTCATGGCTTGTTGTTTATTCACGGTTCATCATATTCTCATTAGATTTGAATTAAAGCAGCATTATTACCTCATTCTTGGTCTTGCAGGGTTTCTTCTTTTACCCAGTATTATGGCTCCAGGTTTGGCTGCTTCCTTCCTTATTCTGCTTCTTGGCTTTTACAGGGGGCACAAAATCACCCTCGGTTTAGGATTAATTTGCCTCATTTATTTTATGAGTGCTTTTTATTACAACCTCAATACTACACTACTAATTAAGTCTGCACTACTTTTCACTTCCGGAGTTTTGTTTTTCACTGGGCGGTATATTTTGAATTATATATTTAAGGTGGAGGGAGTTTAATGCAATTAATGAAATACTGCTGAGAGAAGTTTGCACCTTTCTCTCAATATTTAGGTAGGGAATAAACCAGGTTTTGTAAACTGGAAAATAACTTGGAATTTATTTGAACCTATTTAAGCACCTGTGCTCCACCCGGGTACTATTCTTTCCGAGAAATAGTAATCTCTCTATCAATCTTTTATGGCAAAATAATAAACAGTTAATTTTGAATTAAATAGATGTGCAGAATTAAATATACTTAATAAGTGCCACAACTTTTTGATAATGAGATAAAAGTACTCAATATAAAATAGTACTGGTACTTACTACTTAAAACCTCAGACTCGAATCCGTTTTAGACTTTTCAAAATTTTCCAATGTTAAGTTTTCGGTCAAATGGGAAAATAACCCACTTTTAATTTTAATTTAACATGTCTTTATTATTAAATTTATGTGAACTGATATATTTTTTATTCATATTACATTCACATAAAATGCAAAAGAATGTTTATCCAATTTTCTTAATATTTATGACTTTCCTTATCTCCTGTGAGTCTAATGTTTTTAATCCCAGGATTTTGCCAGCTCCATTGCTTCAGCCTCAACAAAATAATCAGACCGAAAGTATCAGGTTTGGAGGATTATTCCATACCTCATCTACCATTTGGGATTTGGCTGTTTCAGAAGAGTATTATCTGAAGAATTTTGACATCAGGCACTATGCTGCAATAGATTCCATTATTTTTTCTCCAATAATAAGTGCCAATGACAGTGGGGGTCAGGTGTATGTGGAGTTATTTAACCTTACCGATAATGTTCCCATTATCAATTCCAGATTAGTGAGTAACGCAGGGAATTTTGACCCGGTTTTCACCAAAAATATTTTGCGTTATTTCCCTTCCAAAAAGATTGACCTTGCCTTGCGCCTAAAAAGTGAAACTGGGGAGGAAGTTTCAGGATATTTCGCCAATTTGTTTATTTATAAATCTGTGGTGGATTAATTTTCTTTTTCATCAATGTCTAATCTCTTTCCATTTTACATTTCCACTTTGAAGAATTTCCTGATATTCCTTATAAAATCCATCCCAGGCAGCGAAAACAGTACTCAAACGGCTTAAAATAAGCGAAACTAATTTTACTATTTCCAGGTCCTTGCCTTTTAAGGTTTTGGTAAAATTAGGAAATAGAAAAATTCTCAATTTAGATAAGGAGAAAGAAGGGTGTAATTCAAAAAAACAAAGGAATCCCTATGGAATCCCCTTGAGTGTGTTCTAAACTAAAGACAAAAAGCAACTTATTTTTATTTTATAGCCCACATTTTAGTGTTAATATCATCGGCACCTTGTCTGGAAATAGCTTCTTGATAACTATCACCATTTAAAGTCTGCTGATTATCAGGGTATAAGAATCTTACTGGGATCACATCTCCATTTACATTGTCAGGACCAGCTTTAATGAAAGTAGGAAGACCAGTTCTTCTTAAATCATACCATCCTTCGTATCCTGTTAAGAAAGAGTTTATCCACTTTTGAGTCATAATGGTTTCCAATTGTCCATCATAAGCAACACCAGCTTGTGCTAAATAAGCATCCGTATCCTGGTCTACACTCCAGTATTCGAAAGAAGCATTTACACCATTTTCGTAGAAAGTTTTGGCATCACCAGAAACCCAGCCTTGTTGAGCAGCTTCTGCTAATAAGAATTGTAATTCACCGTAAGTCATTACAATAGCATCAACCGCATTTGGCTCCTCATAAAGAATTTGGCCACATCTGGAAACATTTAAAGCGCCACCGTTATAAGTAGTGGCATTGTTTTCACTTAATCCATTTGGCATTCCTGAGAAAACAGGATCAGCAGAACCAATTGTAGCATCTGTTGGTCTGAACCATTTGAATAATCTGTCATCATTTAGATTCGTGAATTGCTCCTCGATAGTATGACTTAATCTATACTCATCGAATGAACCTACTCTGTAAGTGTGAACAGGCCATGTACTTGGCTGAGACCCGTAGTATTCCATGATGGCATTGTCTTCATTACTTTCAAATATTGGCTCATTGGCAATGATTGACTGTAATTCTGCACTCACATCTTTTTTGTTAGAAATTCTCACCAGGTACCTGATTCTTAAAGAATTGGTAAATTTTCTCCATTTTTCAATATCACCACCAAATAATAAGTCTCCACCCTGGATGCCCTGACCTGCTTTCAATAATTCGTTTGCAGCAGCAAGATCTGCAAGGATACCATTGTAAATAGCCTCCTGAGTATCGTATTTAGGTTGGAAAATACCATCTGATTTACCACTGATTGCTTCTGAATAGGGAATATCTCCCCAGTTATCAGTTAATACAGAAAATGTCCATGATTTCATGATCAATGCCATAGCCTGATAACTTTTATTTCCCAATTCAGTACTGATTACCTCCAGATTTTTAATATCCCTCAAGTTTCCATAATAAGCATTCCAAAGACCAGATTCACTTCCCCATAAGTACCTGTCAAAATCTGTAAAGTTGATTTTTGCAGTATGTTGCGCTACAATATTTCCCCTGTTCCAGGAAGCTAAAGCAATTTCATTTGCGCCAACGTATATTACCTGAGAAAGTAACAAATCAGGAGTTACATTAATAGGAATATTTGGGTTGGTATTTATTTCTTCGAATTCGCTGGTACATGCGCCAAAGAACACTATGATCCAGCTGATTAATAATATCTTTTTCATTGTTTTTATTTTTAATGAGATTTAAAGGATTTCCCGGATGGGCAATCCATCAAAAACAAATTATAATTTAAAACTTAAGTTAAATCCAATACTTCTTGAACTTGGAGTAGCCATATCTTCTACACCAGGCACAATAGTTCCACCATTAAATGAAAGTGTTTCAGGATCGAAATGAGGATTTTCTGTCCACAAGGCAAGGTTTCTTCCAACAATAGCAAGCGAAAGGTTATTGATCACACCACCAAGAATTGGTGTTCTAAAAGTGTAACCAAATTTCACTTCTCTCAATTTCAAGAAAGTAGCATCGTACATCCCTACTTCTTCATTACCCCTGTTGTATCTCCACCAGTAGTAATCTCTACCGCTAATTCTAACATCATTTTGTTTGAATGAACCATCTTCGTTTTGAATAACACCTTCGGATATAATTCCTTCTTCTCTTCCTACTGCGGTGAAATCCATCATACCAGAAGTACCACCAATAAGTACAGTTCTCGAATTTACTACTCCACCATGTCTGTAATCGAATAAGAAATCGAAGTTGAATCCTTTGTATTTGAAAGAGTTGTTTAATCCAAGCATGAAATCAGGATTGTAATTTCCAAGGTTTTTCAAAGTATTGTCTCTTTTGGCAAAACCGTTTTCATCATGAATCACCTGACCTTCAAATTCTCCTTCCTGTACTGTTTGGAAACCTGTTCCGTAAACATCACCCATTCTTTCACCAACTTTGGCCAATACCTGAACATAGTTAGAAGAAATTTGATAAGTTTTCAACTCATCCGTAAGGCTTAATACTTTACCTCTGTTTCTAGTGTAATTCACCCCAATATTCCAGTTTAAACCAGAATTAGATTGTATTGCAGCAACATTTAACATTGCTTCAATACCCTGATTTTCAATTTCACCAGCATTAATTACCCCAGCATTATAACCTGAAGTAATATCCAAAGGCACCTGAAGAATCTGATTTTTAGTATTTGATTTGTAGTAGGTGAAATCTATACCCAATCTTCCATTAAAGAATCTGATATCAGTTCCTAATTCAATTGAAGAAGCTTCCTCTGGTTTTAACTTGTTATTCTTTAAGGTACTGGACTCACTTACTCTTGGCACTCCTCCAAATGGCTCTAAGAAGTTATAACCACCCACTAATTGGTAAGGATCAGTATCGTTACCTACTTGTGCCCATCCTGCTCTCAATTTAAAGAAAGAGATAAAATCCGGGAAAGTTACCATATCAGATACTACTCCACTTAGGGAAACTGAAGGGTAGAAATAAGACCACTGACCGTTTGGTAAAGAACTTGACCAGTCATTTCTTCCTGTGATGTCAAGGAATACCATGTTCTTATAGGCAAGGTTGGCAAATCCGTAAAGACTGTTTACCCTTTTCTCTGAATTGAACTGAGTTTTTGCTAAAGGAATTCTACTGTTTTCGAAGTTGTAAACATTAGGAACATTCAATTCATTAGCACTAATTCTGTTATATTTGTTTAAATTTTCTCTTCTATTTCCTCCAAATGAAGCAGTTAAATTCCAATTAGTACTTAGCTCTTTGTTGTATGTGAAAAGGAAATCATAGTTTCTTTCTTCGAAGAAAATTTTATCTTCTCTATACTGACCTCTGGCGAATCTCTGTGTAGAGAATGCTCTTTTTCCAACTCTTAATTCATTGTAAAAGTCAGTTCCAGCTCTCATCAACAATTTCAAATCTTTGGTAAGATCAAAATCAAGTCTTAAATTTCCGAATAACCTGTCTCTGTCAAATGCATTAGTATTTTCATGCATTGTAAAATAAGGGTTATCATGCCAGTTATAATTGTAATTATATTGCTGAACACCTTCCAGGCCTGGCTGCCAGTAATTCTCCAGGCTATTCATATCAATCTGACGACCGAACCACACCCATAAATACATTGGGTTTTCAGTTCCATAAGAGTTATTTGGTCTGTTATTACTTCTGCTGTCTACATAGTTGATAGAAGCTGAGGCTTTAAACCAGTCTGTCAATTTGTACTCAGTACTGAAAGCAAGAGTGTTTCTGTTTAAGTCAGTATTTGGAAGAATCCCAGTATTTCTCAAGTCAGTGTAGGATAACCTGAAACTGGCTTGATCATTAGAAGATGATAGCGCTACATTGTTAGTAGTAGTCACACCAGTTTCAAAGAAGTCTTCGATATTATCAGGATGGGAAATCCATGGAGTAGGAGTAATAGCCCCTCTGTCAATACTTGGGTGACTATCTCCACCTCTAAATCCATTGGCAGTTGGCGAATCGTGTTGTTTGATTTCTATCCATCCACTAGGCGTACTTGGATCTCTAACATCAAGTTTTGGTCCCCAGCTTTCATCGATGTTGTCATTAACACCACCACCAAAACCATCTCCAAATTCAAATTCTCCACCGGCACCCTGACCGTAAGAGTTTTGATATTGAGGGATTCTTAATGGATTTTCAAAAGTTACATTGGAATTAACACTTACTCCAATTCCTTTTTGTCCTTTACCAGTTTTTGTCTGGATAATGATAACACCATTTGCTCCCCTTGATCCATAAAGAGCAGTAGCGTTCGCACCTTTTAATACAGAAATAGATTCAATGTCATCCGGGTTGATGTCTGCTGCTCCATTTCCATAATCTGTTTCCATATTTCCTTCAGAACTATTACTAGTAGTGTTGTTGGAAATTGGAATACCATCTACTACAAATAGAGGTGAATTATTTCCCGGGATTAAAGAGGATTCTCCTCTAATGGTAATCATTGAAGTAGAACCTACCCCTGAGTTACCACCAGTTACCTGCACTCCAGCTACTCTACCGGCAAGTGAATTCACCACATTGGCTTCTCGGGCTTGAGTTAGTTCAGCACCCTGAACTTCCTGTACTGAATAACCAAGTGCTTTGGTTTCTCTTTCTACACCAAGAGCAGTTACTACAATTTCATCCAATTGCTTGGAATCTTCTATTAAAGTAATTCCAAAATTAGTTTGCCCTCTAATTTGTCTTTCAATTGACTGAAATCCTACATAAGAAAACAAAATAGTTTCAGCAGTTTCAGGAACATTTAATTTGAATTCTCCTTCAATATCGGTAACAGTCCCAATAGTGGTGCCTTTTACTAAAACACTTACACCAGGCAAGACCTCTCCTGTTTCATCAGCTACCTTTCCTGTTAGTGTTTGTTCTTGAGCTATTGCTGCTAAGGCCACCAGTTGTAGCATCATTAATAGCCAAAACTTCCTTAAAAAATTTGCCGGAAGCATTTTTTGTAGTAATGAATCATTCATAAATTAAGCGGTTTTTAATTGAGATTTAGATTTCAGTTAATGCAATAGAATCCCAAGTTTACTTTTTGGTTTGCGACTCCAAAATGATACAGGGCATTCTTATTCATGGCCAGTCCAGATGCACCAGTCCTGGCTTTTTCTTTTTATTCTTATTTTGAATTGAGCAGGAATCAATCATCTGTAAAAACAATATAAAAAAGCTTGATATAGGTGTTTGTATATTGTTATCTAATAGCAATATTGCCTTTTATGATTGATTCCCTTGATTTAATTTTTGCTGGTAATTGTATTGATGTTAATTTTTCCAGGTAAAAAGTTGATCAAAACCCTGATTTTAAACCGGATTTCCAAATAAGTTTGATGATGTGAATTTCATTTTTTTTAGTGTTTTCTAACTGATTGATTTTTTTTGCAAATTTAAAGGCAGTATAGGTGGAAACCCATGTCTACACCCTTTATCAATTTGTTAAATAATAATGACTCATTATTCAATGAAAGTTAACATTTACTTGTTATTCAGAACAAACTTTTAACAAACTGTGGATTTATGTTAAGAGAATTTTACTTCTTACAAAAACAGTGAGAGAATTACCGTAAAACTATTTTGATGGAAGTGTGTTGTTAATATTAAACAAAGCATTTTCCAAAAATGAAAATATTATTGACTGGAGTAACCGGATATATTGGGAAAAGATTACTTCCTGTATTACTTGATAAAGGTTTTGAAGTTATTTGTTGTGTAAGGGAAAAATCCCGCTTTCCGTTTTCCGAATTTCCTGAAAGGGTAGAGGTACTAGAAGCAGATTTCCTTCAACCTGAATCCTTAAAAAATCTTCCTACAGATATTGATGCAGCCTATTACCTGATCCATTCTATGGCTGCCTCTACGACCGATTTTCAAAAGCTCGAGACAGAAACTGCAGAAAATTTCGCCAATTATATCAATACAACTGGGGCAAAGCAGGTCATTTATCTAAGTGGAATTGTTAATGAAGAGTACCTTTCCAAACATCTGGATTCC
>JAHQVQ010000169.1 GCA_019634305.1 Flammeovirgaceae bacterium
GATTTAATAATCATAAAAATAAAGAGGGTAATTTTGCCTTTTCATAAAGTTTAAAATTGTTTTCTAATTTACAATTTTAAAATCAGGCAGATTCAACAAGATGAAGTTCACATCATTCCTCCATTATATTTCACTAAACGATGTATCAATTCGCTTTTTTATATACTTTTTTGATATAAACCAAAACTAGAATGTTTTTTCTGACTGAACTAGATTTTCTTTCTCACATTATCAGTAAGGTCAATTTGAAAATGTTCCTTCATATAAGGCATGCCCTTATCCTTATTGCTAAAAAATACAGATAAGAAACCTGAACTGTAACCATAATTTCTGCATTATTAATTTTCTTTTATTTTCATCTTTGTCTCTAGTGTTTTTTAGAATATCATCAATACAATAAGATATCGCAATGTTACTTAATGTCGCTTTTAAAGCTATACGTTTTTAGTAGATTTACTTATTATTAATTAATACTAAGTACCAGTACTATTTTATATTGAGTGCTTTTATCTCATTATCAAAAAGTTGTGGCATTTATTAAGTATATTAAATTCTGCACATCTATTTATAACTTTCCCAATCATTCTCAGCCTTTAATAAAGGATAATCTGTTCTCAAGAATTTCAAATTGATAATTAAAATTTGAGGTATCTTCACAAGAAGCAAAAATATCATCTGGAACACTACTACATGCAGAAAGACCTGTCACTATTCCAAACTGGGCGGTCTTGGTAATAAAGCTACGCCTTTTCATTTAAAAAAAAGTAGTTATAATTTGTTATAAAAGTCAAATTCAATCATTTCAAAATTTAAGGGTGTTCCCCGCTCTATATCCTCATTTACTTTTTTTCCTAAAATTTCATTAAAGTATTTTGGATGTAAACCATAGCCTGGTCGTATAGACCTAACATTTTCTTCACTAAGTATTTCTCCTTTTTTAATATCTTTTACTACAAAAAGTGAACGGGCAAATTTCTTATTTTTCTTTACTTTTTCACTCAATTCATAACTTACTTTTCCTAACGAACTTTTAGCTGATTTTACAGCTTCTACCATAGCCTTAAATTCAGCAGGATCCAATGAAAAGCTTGAATCTGCCCCTCCCATTTCACGATCCAGGATGAAATGTTTTTCAATTACTTGCCCACCTAATGCAGTAGAAACGACCGGAACAGTATTCTCCATTGTATGATCTGAAACTCCTACTATCACCTTAAATTTCTGTCGAAAATCAACCATAGTATTAAGATTCGCCAAATCGATAGGAGCTGGATAAGATGAAGTACATTTCAGCAAAATAATTTGTTCATTTCCCGCACCTTTACAAGTATTTACAGCCAACTCAATATCCTCCAAAGCAGCTATTCCAGTACTGATTATTATCGGTTTTCCCTTTGAAGCTACATATTCAATAAGCGGAATATCCTGAATTTCGAATGAGGCAATTTTATAAGCAGGAACGTTCAATTTTTCCAAAAAATCAACTGCTGTTTTATCGAAAGGTGAAGAAAAACAAATCAAACCTTCCGCTTTTGCAACTTCAAATAATTCGGCATGCCATTCCCATGGCGTAAAGGCTTCCTTATAAAGATCATACAAATACTGTCCATCCCAAGGAGAGTTCTCCTTAATTTGGAAATATTCTTTCTTACAATCTATCGTCAGGGTATCTGGTGTGTAAGTCTGGAGTTTAATAGCATTTGCCCCCGTTTTTTTCGCAGTTCTAATCGTTTCTTTTGCTACCTCAATATCACCATTATGATTTGCTGAAAGTTCTGCTATTATTAAAATATTATTATTTTCAAAACTAAAATTTCCTATTTGCATATATATAAATAACTTTCAATTCCCTGATAAACAAGTTCTTTTTCTTTTTTAAACCCTGCTCTTATAAATGATTTTATAGAAGCTATATTTTCTTTTTTAATATAAGCCCAAATGGGCTGATTTTCAATTGAATTCACATATTCAGAAGCACTTTTCAACATTGCAGGAGCATACCCTTTCCCCCTTGCTTTTTTATCAATTGAAATCCCAACTACCCAATTAGCACCTAAATTATCCATTCTTACCAACCCAACTGGTATCTCTTCTACTTCAAATATCAAAAATTCACTATCTCCCTCCCCAATTTTTTTTTCAAACCATGCTTCATGTTCTTTAAATTTTATTTCATCCTGTTGATAAGAAAAAGCCCTCACTAAAGGATCGTTTGCCCAACAAAAAGTGATATCCAAATCATTAATATTGGCTTTTCTAAATTTCATTCCCTAACCTTTTAAAATCATCTAATATTCTCTTGTTTGAATTTCCATCTATAAATATACTTTTTAGATTTCCCTTCAATAAAATCTTTTTTATAGCCTTAATCAATGAAATTTCACTAAAATTTTCCGCATCTGTAAAAGCTTGAATACTTTTAAATCCTTCATATAATTTTTGCTGATTTTCAACATAATAACCTGAAACAATACTATTCTTGCAGGCTAAAACCTCATACAATACACCACTTGCGGGAACTACAGCTAGTTCAGCTTTTAACATATTTTCAAGCATTTCCCCAGAATTCAATGATAATTTTATTTCCAGACTTGTATTGAAAGCTTTCAGTCTGTTTAAACTATCTATATATTGATAACCACTTCCACAAATAGCCACTATTTTGTTGAATTGTTCGTATTTCACCAGTTCTTTCACCACCCTTTCTGTAAGGTTTTTCGGGTCAGCCCCTCCAAAACAAACTAAACCAGTTTTTACCTCTTCGATATTTCGATCTTTTGATGCCTGCCTTAAAAACTCAGGGCGTAATAAGGCATAATCCAACCCCAAGCAAAACTTAGTATAGGACTCAGTCGAATAATCCTTCTCTGATACTCCGGGCGCATGATTAATAATTACATCAGCTACAAAATGTTTATCATGAATATCATCAATACAAACCAGTTTTGCACCTTTATTTTTTATTTCCTTTTGATAAGATGTATCGAAATTATAACCATCCAGCACCACTATTGAATTTCTTCCTAATATTTCCAGGAAAGCTTGTTCACTCTCAATCGCCTTTATTTCAAATCCTTTATTTTCTATTTCTTTTATAATGGCATCTCCTGGATTTTTTACCCAGAAACAAATATCAAATTCTTCTTCCAGCATCTGCCCTAAGGCAATGCATCTGTAAATATGCCCCAGCCCAATTTCAGCATTTCCATCTGCTCGTATCTCAACTTTAGCTTTTACCATATTTCAATTGATATTTCAATTCGGCAAGTTTCCAGTCAGTAGGTGTATCAATATCCTGCGCTTCTTCTTCCGAAATCTCCAGACCAACTGTATTTTCCTGAAATAATGTTTTTTGTTTTTCCAACTCTGCCACTTTAAACCAATACCATTGTCCTGCATCATGGTATAAATCCAGTAAATCTTGGGATCGGCTATTTTGAAATTCAGGCCATTGAAAGCTCAATTTCCCATTTTCTTCTTTTTTTACTGCTCTCCAAACTGGAAAACCAAAAGAGGCAATTGGAAATACTACATCAGCCAATTTTTTTTCAATTTTCCCCCACCCTTCCTTTAATTTTTCAATGTTTATTAGAGGGGCTGTAGGATATATACAACAAGCAGAAGAAAATACTTGTCCTATATTTTTATATTCACCTATTACTTCCAGTAAAACATCCACTGTAGTCGCATAATCATTCGCATTTTTTTTCGACCTGATAAATGGAATTTTGGCACCATGTTTTTTTGCAATTTCTGCAATTTCCTGATCATCAGTTGAAACCATCACTTCATCGAACAAATCAGATTTCAATGCGGCTTCAATGCTATAGACTATTATTGGCTTTCCTAAAAAGTCTCGAATATTTTTTCTGGAAATTCTTTTGCTCCCTCCCCTTGCGGGTATGATCGCTAATTTCTTACCCATTCACAAATCTTTTTACCTTTTCAATCACAAAATCCTGTTCTTTTTCAGTTAGCGTTGGATACATGGGTAAACTAAGGCATTTATCATAATATGCTTCTGCAATCGGAAAGTCACCTTTTTTATAACCAAGTTTCTGGTAGTAAGGCATTAAATGCAAAGGGATATAATGCACTTGTGCATAAATTTTATTTTCTCTTAAATACTCGTATAATCCTTTTCTATCCTTGGCCTGAATAACATATAAATGATAAGCATGACCAGTACCTCCTTTTAATGAAATAATGGAGGTATTTTCAAAAGCTTTATCATATCTCATGGCTATTTCCCGTCTTTTTTCCAAAGAACTTTTTGCTCTTTGTAATTGGGTAATACCTAATGCAGCCTGCATATCAGAAAGCCGGTAATTATATCCCAATTCCTGCATTTCATAATACCAACCACCATGATTTTCCTGTAAAGCATCTGCATCTTTTGTAATACCATGCGTCCTTAGCAATAATAATTCTTTATATAATTCAGGGTCGTTCGTAGTAATCATTCCTCCTTCCCCTGTAGCTATATGCTTCACAGGGTGAAAAGAAAAAATAGCTAAATCAGCAAAATCACCATTCCCGCAAAATTGTTTTTCACCATTACTATCAACGAAATATCCTCCTGGAGCATGACAGGCATCCTCAATAATCCAAAGATTAAACTCATTGGCAAGTTTCTTAACTTCTTCTAAGTTAACAGCCAACCCGGCAAAATCTACTGGGATAATCCCACTGTACTCCCCTTTCTCTGCTTGTTCTAAAACTTTTCGGGCTTTCTCTATATCAATTAATCCTGTGTCAGGATCGATATCTACTAAAGTGATTTCTCCATCACAGTATTTGATACAATTTGCCGAAGCAGCAAAAGTAATAGGAGTAGTAATTACTTTTGATTGATTATTGACCCCTAGAGCTAAAGCACAGAGATGTAAAGCCGCTGTTCCATTTGAAACTGCAACAGCATATTTTACTCCAATATACTGAGCAAAAGATTCCTCAAATTCTTGTATTTTAGGACCTTGAGTTAGAAAATCAGATTTTAAGGTTTCAATTACGGCAGCAATATCAGCATCAGAAATATCCTGCCTTCCATAAGGAATGGAGTTCATAAATATTTATTCAGCTTTAAAGTTAGGATCAACAAACTCGGTAATTAAACTCCTCATATCTTCGACAGATAACCAGTCATCATTAGTACCAGAATTATATTTAAATCCAATTGGAACCTCCTTTGCACCAGTTTCCAGCAAATATTTTTGCTTTTTTGCATCAGGTTGTTGAGGAAGGATCACATAATATTTTCCTATATCTACAGTAAGAAAAGAATCAGATTCTGTTATCATTTCTTCATGTACTTTCTCACCCGGTCTTATTCCTACAATTTTTTGTTCACAATTTGGTCCAATAGCTGTAGCAACATCTGTAATTTTATAAGACGGAATTTTTGGAACAAAAATTTCACCTCCCTTAGCCTTATCCAAAGCAAATAAAACTAAATCAACTCCTCCTTCAAGGGAAATATTAAATCTGGTCATCTCTACATCAGTAATAGGCAAAATACCTTCTTTCCTTTTATTCATGAAAAAAGGAATAACAGATCCTCTAGATCCCATTACATTCCCATACCTTACAACAGAAAATTTCAAATCTCTCTTACCTTTCATATTATTGGCCGCTACAAAAAGCTTATCAGAACACAATTTTGTAGCACCATATAAATTGATTGGAGCAGCAGCTTTATCTGTTGACAAAGCAATAACATCTTTCACACCACAATCCAATGCAGCATTAATAATATTTTCCGCTCCAAAAATATTAGTTTTGATACATTCCATTGGATTGTATTCAGCAGCAGGAACTTGTTTTAAGGCAGCTGCATGAATAATAATATCTATTCCCTCACATGCCCTTTTTAACCGTTCTCCATCTCTGACATCACCAATAAAATACCTAATTGCAGGATATTTTTCATGAGAGAACAATTGAGACATTTCAAATTGTTTCAATTCATCTCTTGAATAAACTACTAGTTTTTTAATTCCAGGATATTTTTCAAAAACAGTTTCAACAAACTTTTTCCCAAAGGAACCAGTACCGCCAGTAACAAGGATAGATTTATTATTTAGATCCAACTTAAAAAAATTTTGGTTTATAAAAAAATGTTAATTGTAATCTTAAACAATTAACAATAATAAAATAATTATTGAAATTAACTAATTAAATTAATCAAATATTCACCATAACCACTTTTCAATAGTGGCTTAGCCAGTGCTTCTAATTGATTGGCATTAATATAACCCATTTCAAAGGCTACTTCTTCAGGACTTCCTATTTTCAGGCCTTGTCTTTTTTCAATTACTTGTACGAATTGTGAAGCAGCCATTAAAGATTCAAACGTTCCGGTATCTAACCAGGCTGTTCCTTTATCTAAAATTCCTACCTGAAGCTTTTTCCTTTTCAAATATTCGCGATTTACATCTGTAATTTCATACTCTCCCCTATCAGATGGTTTTATTGATTTTGCTATCTCTACTACTTCATTATCATAAAAATATAAACCAGGAACTGCGTAATTTGATTTTGGTTTGGTAGGTTTTTCTTCAATACTCACAGCCACATTTTTACTGTCAAATTCAACCACTCCATATCGCTCAGGATCAGAAACGTGGTAAGCAAAAACAACTCCGCCATCAGGATCTGATTTTGAAAGCAACAAGTCTTTTAATCCTGCACCATAAAAAATATTATCGCCTAAGATCAGTGCAACTTTATCGTTTCCAACAAACTCCTCTCCTATGACAAAGGCTTGAGCCAATCCATTTGGCTCGGACTGTACTGCATAGTGAAAAGAACAACCTAATGATTCTCCATTTCCTAATAAATTCTGAAATAGAGGCATATCTCTGGGGGTAGAAATAATTAATATTTCCCTTATCCCAGCCATCATTAAGGTTGATAATGGATAATATATCATTGGTTTGTCATAAACAGGAACCAATTGTTTGCTAACGGAAAGTGTAAGTGGGTGCAATCTCGTCCCAGACCCTCCTGCCAAGATAATACCTTTCATTAAAAAATTTGTACAAATTTAAAAATCAACCGAAGAACGAGTGCAAAAATAAACTATTGCTAATAAGAATCAATTAAATTGAGGTAAAAGAAAACTTTTGGCTAAATTCTTCCAATTCTTTGTTAAGTTTCTTTTCTGAATAAAGTTGTAATTCCTCAAGTCGCTTATCTTTTAAAACACTGATTGTCCGCAACTTAAAATCGCTTAGTAGCCCAAGAGTATCTAAATACAATATTTCTTTTATTACAAATAATTCTGTTGTTTTTTACAAAATCATTTACAGGCAATCCTTCCATCTACATGACACAATATTTTGCTGAGAAAGGGTATGCTGTGTTGCGTCCAAACCCAAGGGGTAGTGATGGATATGGCAAAGACTTTAGGTACGCCAATTTCATGGATTGGGGATATGGTGATTATGAAGATCTCATGAGTGGAGTCGATCATGTAATAGGAATGGGATTGGCAGATGAGAAAAATATGGCTGTAATGGGTTGGAGTTATGGAGGGTATATGACAAGTTTTCTGGTCACTCGAACAGATCGATTCAAAGTGGCTAGTATGGGAGCAGGCCTTCCAAATTTGTTGAGTATGGTTACCACGACTGATATTCCCGATTATTTAGCTGGCCACATGGGTGGAGAATTTTGGGACGATTATGACACCTATGAAAAGCACTCCGCCATGTACCACATTAAAAATGTAAAAACACCTA